>JAPKZL010000128.1 GCA_026393795.1 Candidatus Aminicenantes bacterium
CAGCCTTTATTCATCGTCCTTTTCATGTAATATTATATTAATTTTTTATGTAATCGGGAAATATGGGGATAAAGGTTTTTGGAATTGTGGTCTCTTGCTGATGTCAAGCGTCTGGCGGCTAGCGACAGACGTTTGATATCAGGCGTACTCCGCCAGACTCTCCCACATCTTGTCGGCGGCGCTCAGCTCCTCTTTCTTGGGAGTCTTGGCCGGATTGTCCCGGTACTCTTTCTCGCGCAAGTTTTTCAAAAAGGTATGGGCCACGGTGGGAAAGAGCTCGAGCAGCAGCTCCTCTTTTTCATTCGCGGCCAGGCGAACGCCGCCGAACTCATCGAGTACCGGGTTTTCCTGCTTGCGGTACGTGGAGGTGTCGTAGGGGGTCTCCGTGCGGGTGCCGGCGATCTTCAAGCGGAAGGCGGGGTCGACCTTGACCGGCGTTTTGCCGTAGCTCCCCTTGACCAGGTTGACGAACTGGGTCGAGGTGGAGGTGTAGAAGGGCCTGCCGTTGGCCGCGTCGATGACGCAGTTGACCGCCTGCACGCCGACGATCTGGCTGGTTGGCGTGACCAGGGGTGGGACGCCGGCGTCGAACCGTACGCGCGGCACCGTCTGCAGCACTTTGTCCTTCAGGTGCCCCAGTTTGGCCTGCTGCAGCTGGGCCAGCATGTTGGTGTACATGCCGCCGGGGATCTGGGCCACGCGCACGATGTCGTCGGGCGGGGGAAAATTGAAATAGCTCTCGATGGCCTGGGTATGGCGCAGGAGCTCGGCGATGCGTTCCTCCCTGGCCGCAACAATGGCCCGGTCGAAGATGAGGTCGATCTGTTCGGGGAGCTTGTCGACGGCGATATCGAAGGGGCGGGGAACCAGCTTGTACTGGTCGAACTGGGACAGCTCGTTGCGCACGTCCAGAAGGATTTTGTTGATGGCCGCGACCGCTTCGCGCTCGACCCCGGTCTCCAGGCCGAGCTTGTCGGCGAAAACCTGCACGAGCTCGAAGGCCGGCGCCGCCGGGCCGCCCGAGAAGTTCAGGATGACGGTGTCGACGATGTCCACGCCGTTGACCATGGCCATCAGCACCGAGGCCAGTCCGAAACCCGGCGTGCAGTGGGTGTGCAGGTCGACGGGTATGCCCACATTCGTTTTCAGGGCGCGGATCAGTTCTCCCGACGTTTTCGGGTCAATGAGCCCGGCCATGTCCTTGATGGTGATCATGTCGGCGCCCAGGTAGGCCAGCTGCTCGGCCTTGGCGACGAAATAGTCGACGCCGAAGATCTTCCCGGGCAGGGGTTTGCCGCGCAGGAGCGCCTTGGCCCGCTCAGCGATGGAGAACTTCGGGTCGACGGTGTAGCACACGGCGCAGTCGGCGATGCCCTTGTTCTCCTTGACGTAACGGATGGTCGACTTCATGTTGTCGATATCGTTCAAGGCGTCGAAAATGCGCATGATGTCGATGCCCGAGCGCACGGCGTTGCGGCAGAAGCCCTCGATGACGTTGTCCGGGTAGGGGTTGTAGCCGAAGAGGTTGCGGCCGCGCGACAGGGCGGTGAGCTTGGAAACGGAGCCGACGGCTGCCTTGATCTTCTCCAGCCGCCCCCAGGGGTTCTCGTTGAGGTAGCGCATGACCGAGTCGGGGACGGCGCCGCCCCAGACCTCCATGGCGTAGAAGCAGGCTTTCCGGTAAAGGGGGAGGAGGCGGTCCACCTGGGCCTGGTTCATGCGCGTGGCGAACTGCGACTGCTGCCCGTCGCGCAGGGTCAGATCACGGATCAATATTTTTTCAGCCATTCTGCACTCGTTAAATTGATTTGCCTGATTGCCAGGGTGTGTTTTAAAATTTATTATATAACAAATTGACCGGGAATGAAAGAGGCGGTGTGTTTTAGGAAAACACCCCAGGGATGACGGTCTTGCAGTAACGGCAGCGGTTGCCGGCCAGTCCCGTATTCTCGATGCTGTACAGCAGGCGGCGGATCAGCAGCCTGCCGCAGCTCGGGCAATAGGTGTTGCCGGCGTCGGAGAGCAGGTTGCCGACATAGCAGAACTTGATCCCGGCGCCCTGAGCGATCTTGCGGGCCATGTAAAGCGTCTCGGCGGGAGTGGGCGGGATGTTCTTGAGCATGTACATGGGGGTGAAACGGGAAAAATGCAAGGGCACCTCAGCCCCCAGTTCCTGCACGATCCAGCGGCACATGCGCTCGATCTCGGCGCGGTCGTCGTTCAAGCCCGGGATGAGCAGCACCACGACCTCGAACCAGATTTTCTCGTCGCGCAGGGCGAGCAGGGTGTCGAGCACCGGCTGCAGCTCGCCGCCGCACTGCTCGCGGTAAAAATCCTCCGTGAACGCCTTGAGGTCGACCTTGACCGCGCCCAGCGAACGGCAGAGCTCCTGCAGCGGTTTTTTCTCGATAAAGCCGTTGGAGATCATGACGCTGGGGATGCCTTTCTCCTTGCCCAGCGCGGCGATATCGCGCATGTATTCGAAAAAGATCACCGGTTCACTGTAGGTGTAGGCGATGATCGGGCACGCCTGGCTCCGGGCCTGGCGGACCACCGCTTCGGGCGGCAGGTTGATGGCCTGGACCTCCTCGGGGCGGCGCTGGGAAATTTCCCAATTCTGGCAGAAACGGCAGTTGAAGTTGCAGCCGGCCGTGGCCAGGGAGAACGCCTGGGCGCCCGGGAAATAGTGAAACAGCGGCTTTTTTTCGATCGGGTCGACGTGGACGGCGCACGGCTGGCCGTAAACCAGAGTATAGAAGACGCCGGAACGGTTCTCGCGCACGCCGCACTCACCCCTTTCCCCGTCGGCCACCTTGCATTGGTTGGGGCAGAGCCGGCAGTGAACTTTTTTCCCGGCCAGCTTCTCGTAATACATGGCCTCGCTGGCCCTGGGGACATAGGCATCGGCGGCCGCGAGGCGCGGCCCGTTGAGCAGGAGCGGCGCGGCCAGCGCGGTTTTACCGATGGTTTTCAGGAAAGATCGGCGGCTGCAGCGCTGATGGGTTTTCATTTGCCCGAATCCTTTTCGCCGAAGACCTGGGCCTGGAAGACGTAGAACTGCATGGTCGGGGAGCTTTGGTAGGCATCGCGTTGCAGCCCGGCCTTGGCGCACAGGCTGGCCAGGAACTGGTCGAGGTTCCAGCCGGTCTCAGTGGCCACCTGCGGCAAGTAGACGGCTTGGGCGTGGCCGTCGCGGATGACCACGCCGTCGCTGCCCAGGCGGATGGAACGGTAATCGCTGATCGGCCGCAGCGGGGTCATGACCGAGATCTCGATCTCCACCCGGTTCAGTTCGCCTGCCGGCAGCGGCTCGAAGCGCGGGTCGTCCAGCGCGGCATGGAGCGCGTTGGCCATTACGCCGCGGTAGAGCGGTTCGACGCCGATGATGCTGCCGATGCAGCCGCGCAGCTCGCCCTTTTCGCGCAGGGTGACGAAGACGCCCCGCTTCTCCTTGAGCCGCGCATGGGCGGAGAATCGATCTTCATCCCCACTTGCGGCCGATTTTTCCAGGAAATGTTCCTCCAGGGTGGAGCGGGCTAGTTCCAGGAGCATTTTTTTTTCGGCCCGGTCCAGGCCGATGGACTCGGCCGCGGCTTTGCCGGCGCCGCCCTCCATAAAGAGCAGCGAGGCGTAGCTGACGCTGGTCGAATAATCCCCGTTCAGGTCGCCCGACTTGTAATAATCGGCCAGGCTGCATTTTAAGCGCTGATTCTTGAACAACTGGATCAGGACTCCGATGGGGACGAAGCCGCAGGCGGTGATACCGGTCCGTTCATGATACTGGTAATATTTGTCGAAATCGAGGAGTCGCACCGCTTCGATGAACCCGGTGTCCAATGCGGTCAATTGTCCCTTTATATCACCTTTGAATGGCGTGTAGGAAAAAGACTCGCCATAGTGGGTCAGGTCGCTGCTGGCCACGACCAGGGTGTGCGCGTCGACGAAGGGGGCGATGGCGGCGGCCAGCTTTTCGAACTCCTTCTTGGCCAGCGAGCCGAAAACGATCGGGACGAGCTTGTAGCCGTCGTTTCCCAGCGCTTTCTGCAGGAAGGGGAGCTGGTTTTCCAGCGCGTGCTCGAAGCGCATGGTGTCGCGATTGCTTTGGAACAATTCCTTCGCGGCCAGGGCACGGCATATTCCCACGTCCACCGCCATTGTTCCCAGCGGCGTGGCGTAGGCGCCGTAGTCGGCGACGCAGGCGCCGTGGAAGCCGCGCGAGTGCGAGGCCCCCATCAGGATGACGCGGCGAATACCCTGGCTGGGAGCGAGCGCGCGGTAGGCCTTGGCGGCGCAGCGGCCCGAGTATAGGAAGCCGGCATGGGGGGCGATGATGCCCCTGACCGCGGTTTCCCCTGCCGGCAAAGGCAGGGAGTCGAAGAAGCCGTCGAGCATCCGTTGCAGCTGCGCCGGGTCGGCTGGATACCAGGGACCGGTGTTCAGATAAGGTCGGATGTCATCGGCGGCGGACAACAATATCGGCATCATGAGAAGTATTAAAAATTTCCAGTGTTTCATAAGGGCCCCGCATTAATTCTAGGTCAAACGGGACCCGGAGTCAATCAATCCAATTCAAGATGTAGGGGCGACCCGCTGGGTCGCCCTAGCAGATGTCTCCGACAAAGATCGGGCGTTCCAGCGGAACGCCCCTACAGATGTTTCTTATATTCTTCTATCGCTCCGGCTCCGGCCTCGCGGAACGCCCTGGACACGCCGCCGACGCCGAGCTTGACGCCGCCGAATATCCGCGATACCAGCAAACCGCCGTCGAGATCGTGATGGCGCAGGAGCTCGAGCAGCACCCGGCCCGGATGGCCGACCTCGCCGTCGTCGCGCGACTTTTCGTAAACGTTTCCCTTCCCGTCAAGGCCGCGAAAAGCCCAGCAATGGTGATTGGCCTTGCGCAGTTCGCCCTTTTTACGTCGCACCATTTTCTGCACGTCCGTTTCGTCGGCGGCCGGGAAGAGAACGGCGAAAAAGCGCGAGCGCTCGGCGATGAAATAAAATTCGACGCTGTGCTCCACCTTCATGCGCTGTCTCCTCGACCGACAGGATAGCCCGAACCTCCAGGAGCTGTCAAGCGCTTTTCGAAGAGAATTCACCCGTGCTTTTTGCTTTTTTCAACTTGGGCCCGCTGGCACTTGATTTTGTCTCTGCTTTGTTGGAAAATAAACGTTGTGGACATCAAGCTGGAGGTTCCATGAAGATCGATTTCATCACCGTTTATACCATCGATATTGATAAGACGATCGGTTTTTATCAGCGCGTCCTGGATTTCAAGGTCGTCCGGCGCTTCACGCCGGGAACGGGCATGGAGATCGTCTTCATGGACGATCAGCACGGTCATCAGATCGAGTTCATCAAGGACATCAAGGAATTGCCCTATTCCGGCTCGGGATTGTCGCTCGGCTTCTACGTGAAGGACATCAAGCAAACAGCCGCCCACCTCGAAAGCCACGGCGTGGAAATACTGTTCGGACCTTTTGCCATGCCCAGCGGAGTCAAATTGCTCCACGCCCGCGACAACAACGCCCTGGAGCTCGGCTTCGTCGAGCAGCCGGCCAAGTGACCCCGGTCCCTAAAAATTAGCAAATAGTCGTTGGAGTCGAAATGCTTTTACATCAGCAGTTTGTACGCGTGGCCAAGAAAAACGAAAAGAAACTGGCCGTCATCGACCGCACCCTCAACCGCCGGGTGACCTACAAGCGCGCCCTCATCGGTTCGCTGATCCTGGTCAAGAAATTTGAAAAATACGCGCCCGGGTTTCTCGGCATCATGCTGCCCAACTCGGCCGGATCGATCCTGGCCATCCTGGGGACGCTGATGAGCGGGCGGGTGCCGGTGATGATCAATTATTCGACCGGGGCGGCGGCCAACTGCGAGTACGCCCGGAAGAAATGCGCCTTCAAGACCATCATCACCTCCAGGGTGCTGTGCGAAAAGATCAATTGCCGCCCGGTTGAAGGCATGGTCTTTCTCGAAGACATCATGAACTCGGTCTCGATCATGGACAAGCTGAAAGCCGCCCTGATGGCCGGCGCCGGCGCCGAACGGCTGCTGAAATCGCTCCACGGCGGCGACGAGGACGACACGCTGCTCATCCTTTTTACCAGCGGCAGCGAAAAGGACCCCAAGGGCGTGCAGCTGACCCATCGCAACATCAGCGCCAATTACGAAAGCCTGAAGAAAGCCTACGACCTGCGCGGCGACGATATTTTCCTGGCCAACCTGCCGTATTTCCATGTGTTCGGCCAGACCGCCAATCTCTGGCTGCCGCTGTGCGAGGGCATGACCCTGGTCACCTACGCCAACCCGCTCGATTTCAAGATCATCAGCGATATCGTGCGCGAGGAAAAAGTGACGCTCATGGCCGGCACGCCGACCTTTTATTGGGGCTATGTGCGCAACTCGGCTCCCGGTGATTTCGAAAGCATCCGCATCATGATCTGCGGTGCCGATAAGTGCCCCGAGGCCTTGCGTACGGCTTTCTTAAAAAAGCACCGCAAAACCCTGCTCGAAGCCTACGGGACGACCGAGACCAGCCCGGGCATCACCGTCAACACCCTGTCCCACAACCGGCCTGGCAGCACGGGCATGCCGTTGAACGGGGTGCAGGTCAGGGTGGAGAATTATGAAACCGGCGAGGGCTGCGCGGTCGGCACGATCGGCAAGATCCTGGTCAAGGGCGACAATGTCATGAAGGGCTATTTCGATGATTTTGAACAAACCTCGTTGAGCATCCGCCACGGCTGGTACGACACCGGCGACATGGGCTATCTGGATGCCGACGGTTACCTATGGCACGTCGGGCGCTTGAAGCGCTTCCTGAAGATCGGCGGCGAAATGGTATCGTTGATCCGGGTGGAGGACGTGCTGGAAAGGCTGCTGCCGCCCGAGGTGGAATGCTGCGTGGTCGAGATCCCCGATCCGTTGCGCGGGGCCAGGATCGTCGCCGCCGTCACCCAGCAGGTGGATGAAAAAGCCTTGCTCAAGGAAATGGCCGAGCAGTTGCCCAAGATCGCCCTGCCCAGCCGCTTCGTGGTCATGCCCGAAATGCCCAAGCTCGGCAGCGGCAAGATCGATTTCCGCAGCATCACCGAACTGGTCCGGGCCATCGTCCTGGGCAAGTAAGCGAAGACCGCGACATTATGTTCTGGCGTTTAAGATAAATTTTTATATTCTTGAATCTAATCAACAAACTCACCCCCGTTCCCCCTCTCTTTTTTTAAAGAGGGGGTAAAGAATACTTCTTACTCCCCTTCTCTTGTTAAGAGAAGGGCAGCACAAACCATATGGCCACGAAGTGGACGGATTTGGTTTGTCTGCCACCTAAAGGGGGTAGGGGATGAGTTTTGAGCATTCAGATAATTTTGTAAATACTTTTATTTTCTACAATTAAAGCGAGCGGATATTATTTGACAAGGTGTAGTGAAATCATTAGAATTCCAATAGAAAAAATTCATCAAGGAGGATAGATATGGGAAAGAAAGTGCTGGTGGCGACCGAAAAGCCTTTTGCCAAGGTGGCGGTGCAGGGGATCGCCGATATCCTTAAAAAAGCCGGATACGAGATGATCCTGTTGGAAAACTACAAAGCCAAGGAAGACCTCGTCAAGGCGGCGGCCGGGGCCGACGCCATCATTTTCCGCAGCGACATCATCGATGAGGCCGTTCTTGCCGCCGGCAGCGGATTGAAGATCGTTGTCCGCGCCGGGGCCGGCTACGACAACGTCGACCTGAACGCCGCCACGGCGCGCCAGGTGGTGGTCATGAACACCCCGGGGCAGAATTCCAACGCCGTGGCCGAGCTGGTCTTTGCCCTGATGCTGTATCTGGCGCGCGGCGCTTTTTCCGGCAAGTCGGGGAGCGAACTGCGCGGCAAGAAGATCGGCCTGCAGGCCTACGGCGCCGTCGGCCGCTGCGTCACGCCCATCGCCAAGGGCTTCGGCATGGAAGTCCTCGCCTTCGACCCGTTCATTCCGGACGCAACGATCAAGAAGGACGGCGTGACCCCGGTCGCTTCCCTGGACGAGCTTTACAAAAAATGCGATTTTGTCTCGCTGCACATTCCCAAGACCAAGGAAACGGTCAACTCGGTCAACTTCGCGCTGCTCGGCCAGCTGAAAAAGGGGGCGGTGCTGATCAACACGGCCCGCGCCGAGGTGATCGACGAGCCGTCGCTGCTGAAGATGTTCGCCGAGCGCCCCGACTTCAAGTACGGCGCCGACGTGGCCCCGGCCTGCCTGGCCGAGATCAGCGAAAAATACGCCGGGCGTTTTGTCTTCACCGCCAAGAAGATGGGGGCGCAGACCGAGGAAGCCAACGTCAACGCCGGGCTGGCCGCCGCTCGCCAGATCGTGGCCTTCTTCGAGAAGGGCGACAAGACCTTCCAGGTCAACAAATAGACGCCACGTGCTCAAGCACGCGGTGGCCCTGACCGTCGCCGGGTCGGACTCCGGCGGCGGCGCCGGCATCCAGGCCGATATTAAGACTTTCTCCGCCTGCGGCGTGTACGCGACCAGCGTCATCACCGCCGTCACCGCCCAGAACCTGGAACGGGTGAGCGCCATCCAGGCCATCGAGCCCCGAATCGTCGAGGCACAAATGCGGTCCGTCCTTGAGGGCTACCCGGTCAAGGCGATCAAGACGGGCATGCTCTTCAATCGCGACATCATCGAAACGGTGGCCGACGTGCTTGAAGAGTACACGCGCATCCCGCTGGTCGTCGACCCGGTTTTCGCGGCTACCTCGGGCAGCCGGCTGATCAAGCCGCGGGCCATCCATGTTCTGCGCGAGCGGCTGCTGCCATTGGCCTTTGTGGTGACCCCCAACCTGGCCGAGGCCGAGTTTCTATGCGGGCAGGAACTGCGCTCGCTGGTTGACCTGCGCGAAGCCGGGCAAAGCCTGCACCGGACATACAAGGTCCCGTTCCTGATGAAAGGCGGCCACCTGCCCGGCCAAGCCGTCGACCTGCTGGTGGACAACCGCGGAATGAAAACCTATGCCGCCGACCGCTCCGCCAGCGTCAACAGCCACGGCTCGGGCTGCACCTTCTCGGCGGCCATCGCCGCCTACCTGGCCCGCGGCCGCGACTTGCGCGTCGCCGTGGCCGAGGCCAAGTCCTTCATTACCGCCAGTCTGCGCCGGCCCCACTACCTGCGACCGGGGATTCGGGTGATCGATCATTTTCATCGCCGGCGTTAGGGGATGAGATGATGGCCGGCAACAAGAAACTGTTCGTGATCGGCGGTGGCAGCTCGGGAATGATGGCCGCCATCAGCGCCGCCCGGCTCGGCGCGGCCGTGGTCTTGCTCGAACGCAAGGACCGCGTCGGCAAGAAGCTG
>JAPKZL010000129.1 GCA_026393795.1 Candidatus Aminicenantes bacterium
AGGTTGACCAATTGCCTGAAAACTGTGTTAGAATATGCCACGGCTGGCACCTCCTAGGATAAAGTCGATCTAAGGCAAATCAATTTTACCCAAAAGAGGGGCCGGCTTCTATATCATCGAAACTTTATTAGGACAGTAGTGAGTCACACTATGGTTTCAGCAATCATGGCAGCTGCTGAAACCATCTAGTTTGACTATACCAATACTGAATGTTTCTGGCTGCTTACCGATTTTGCCAAAAACATAGTATTGGTATCGCTGAAACCATCGAGTGTGACTATAACAACACTGAATGTTTTTGGTGACTTTACGAAATTACCAAAAACATAGTGTTGGTAACGCGTGACGAGAAAGAAAACAAATTCCAAATCCCAACCACCAAAATCCAAATAAATCTCCCCTACGGGGTTGTCTCACTCGATGATACCGACTTAGAGTTGGTATCATAGTGAGAACAACAAATTCCAATGTTCCAAACTAAGGCACTGTCGGGTTTTCTTTTATTTTGGTCATTGGTGCTTTATTCCACACATCTGCTTTATGCTACGATCGTTGATTCCCTTGGTGGAATAGATCCTGTCATTTTCGCCAGCGTGAAACGAAGAAAGCCTCAACACTCGTTTTTTTGTAAGGACGACCTAAAAATGTGTGCCGGCAGCCCATGTAGGCGGCGCATTCGAACGGCTTGACCGGGTGGATGGTGCAGAGGCCTTCTTCCGAAAGGAACACGCAGCGCCCCTTTTCCTGCCCGTAGTAATCGGGGACGATGTCGCCCGGCGCGGCCAGAAAACGGCTGGCTTTGATCTTGGCCGGGGCCCAAAAATGGATGCGGCTGTTCCTGCCCTCGGCCGGGATGCGCACCAGGTAGGCGGTCTTGAGTTCCTTTTCGCTGATCTTTAAAAAAGCGGCGATCTTCTTCAGGTCGGCCGGGACCAGCCGGCCGGGATCGTCGCGGCAGGCGCTGACGCATTTGTCGCAGGCGCAGGCTTCCATGTCAGCCTCCGTTCTTTTCCCGGGCACGGCGCTGCTGCCAGCGTGGGAGGATTTCCCGGATGGAGCGGCGCGCCGTCTGTTCGCCGCGGCGGATGATCACCGCCGGCCGGTAGAATTCGAACAATTTGAAATCCTGGGTATCAACGTGGATGACGGCGTCGGGAGCGTCGTTCTGCAGCCGGGCGGCGATCAGTTTCTGCTGCATGATCTCCATGGTGGCCAGGAACGACTCGATCAGGTTGGGTTCCTCGTCGGAGCGGCCGGAAAGCAGCCTGTGGCTGAAGAATTCGTCAAGCCGGGCCAGGAGCAGCTTTTCCCTGGCGTTGGTTTTATTGCGGCGCCGGGGCCGCGACGGCCGCTGGGTGATGACATTGACGGCGATGGTGAAATCGCAGCCGTTCCGCTTCAACACGTCGACCGGGACCGGATTGATCAGGCCGCCGTCAACCAGGTAGCTTCGGCGCAGGCGAACCGGCTTGAAGATCACCGGTATGGAGATGGAGGCCCGCACCGCCCGCTGCAGGCTGCCGCTGGCGAACATGACTTCGCCGCCGCGGCGGATGTCGCTGGCCGGGCAAAAGAAAGGGAGCGGCAGGTCCTCGAAGCGCTTACTGCCGAAAATGTCGTTCAAAAAGGCCTGGATCCTTTTTTCCGAAATCAGGCCTGAGCTGGATGGCCTGGGCACCAGGTAGGGATACAGGTTGGAGTTTTCAAAACCCAGGGCAAACGATTCGACGGCATGTATGTCGCCGCGCAGCAGGTACAGGGCGCCGATCAGGGCACCGATGCTGGTACCGGAAACGAGCTGCGGAAAGATGCCATGCTCTTCCAGAACCTTGATGACGCCGATATGGGCCAATCCCTTGGCTCCGCCGCCGCCCAGGGCGATGCCGGTCTTCATTTCTATTGCCCTGCGGGTTTCCGCCACGCGTATTTTCGGCCCGCGGACGCAAGCTTCACCAGGGCCAGGAAGCCGGCCAGGTTTAATCCGCAGATTTTGCGGATTTCCTTTTCCCGGAAACCGCGCCGCTGCAGTGCTGCCACCAGCCTGGGATAGGCGGCGGCGTTGCCCAGGCCGGCCGGCGTGGAGGGGATGCCGTCAAAATCGCTGCCCAGCCCGACGCAATCGATGCCGCCAACGGCGGCGATATGGACGATGTGGTCGATCACCTCGTCGATGGTCACCCGGTCGGTGCCGGCGACGGCGCGCAGGTAATATTCCCACTCCACCTGGCTGAGGAATTCGGGATCGTCCAGCCGCCCTTTGGTCCTTTCCCTGATCTCCCGGGCGAAGGTGGCGAAATTTTCCTCGATCTGGTCGAAAACGCGGCGTTTGACGAAGGCCGGGCAGAAATTGACCCCGATGAAACCTTTGCGGGCGGCGATGGCCCGGATGAACTCATCGGTCAGGTTGCGCGGGATGCGGCACAGCTTCCTGGCGTTGGAGTGCGAGGCCATGATCGGGGCCGCCGTGGTTTCCAGCACGCTGGCGATGGTCCGGTCGGAGGCATGGGAGACGTCGATGGCCATGCCCATGCGCGCCATCTGCCGGACGATCTCCCGGCCCAGCGCCGTCAGACCCCTGGCCCTGGGCTTGTCGGTGGTGGAATCGGCCCAGTCGGTGTTCTTGGAGTGGGTCAGGGTCATGCCGCGCACGCCCAGGGAAAAAAAGACATCGAGGATTTCGGGGGAATTCTCGATGATATGCCCGCCCTCCAGGAAGATCCAGGCGGCCAGCTTTTTTTTTCTGCGCGCCGCGTCCATTTCAGCCGGAGTCGTGACTTTAACGGCGTACCCGGGGGCGAAGACCTTGTGCTCCATGGTCTGCAGGAGCTGCAAGGCCCTCTTCATGGCCCGGTGCGGCGCCAGTAGCGGGTCGACCCACAGGGCGAAAATTTGCGCCTGCAGCCCGCCCTTTTTAATTTTTTGCAGGTCAAGCTGGGCCGGGCTCCTGGTAAATGATATGGGCTTATCAAAAAGGACGCAGGCCGTGTCGCAATGGGCGTCGAAAATGAAAAGATCGTGCAGCCTAACAGGTGCGGTTTTTTTCATGGAACCATTTTATATGAAATGGAAAGCTGAATAAAGGCCGCGCCGCCTTTTGCCAAAAGCGCATCGTTGCAGTAGAATGGCGACGACGGCAAGCCCCGGGTCAAAACGGGCCGGCCGAAGGCGGGATCATGCCTGGATCGGTTATGAAGCTGCAGGACATCAGCCGCGACGATGTCTACGATTTTACCTGGCCGCCGCAGCCGCAGCGCCTGGAGGGGATCGAAGCGAAGTTTCCCGGACTGCCGCTGGTCGTCGTCGACGCCGCGCAACGAATCGTCTGGGGGCACGACTATTTCCGTTTGCTGCTGGCCGGGAGGCGGAAGGATGCCTTGGTTTTTGAAGGCGAGTTTAACCCGACAGAGGCATTGCTGTTGAATTTCAATCTTTCCAACCGCCTGTTCGAACTCAACCTGTGCGAAAAGCTTCTCTTCATCAGGAAAATATCGCGCTGTTGCAAGTTGGTGGAGATCCGGCGCCGGGCCGAGCTGGGGTTCGCCCTCAATGAAGCGCTGCTGGAGCGGTTGGACGTCCTGCTGGACGTCTCCATGCGCCCGCTGCTGGCTGCCGGCCAGCTCTGCTTGAAGGCGGCCATGCGGCTGGCCGATTTCGCCCCTCGAGACCGCAAGGCGCTGCTTGGGCTTTTCGGCAAAATCGGGTTTTCCGAAAGCCACCAGCTGCAGGTGATTCAGCTGCTCGAGGAAACCGCCTTCCGCAAAAAGAGATCCGTTGCCAGCATCCTGGCCGCCACGGTGCGGCCCGCCCTGCTCGAGCAGGAAATGCCGCAGCAGAAGATCCTCGAGGCGCTGCAGCGCCGCCGCTTCCCCGCCCTTTCGCGCCAGGAGGATGAGTGGCGGCAATGGCAGAAAAAAGCGTCCATCCCCAACCGCCTGGCCCTGGGCCATGCCCCGTTTTTTTGCAGCGGCGAGGTCCGCATCGTTCTGACCGCGAAAGACAGGCTGGAAGCGGAAGAATTGCTAAAAAAACTTAAATAAATCAATTCCAATCCAGCGAAGCTGGATAAGAGCCTTAGCTAACAAATTTTCTTTATTGAAGGCAAAAAAATTTGTTAGAAGGCTCTAATCGATTGACATCGGGGGCGATTTAAATATAATAGTAAAAGAGAGAACACCATGAGCTCAACGGCTGTAATAATTATTTTCGTGGTCGCCATCGTCTTTTCCCTGGGATTCCTGCTGCTGGTCATCACCCTGATCCCGGCCATCCAACAATTCAAAGCGATGATGCTCGACATGGAAAAAACCTCGCTGGAGGTACGCGACCTGGCCCGGGAATTCAAGCAGGTCAGCATCATGGCCCAGGAGCGGCTGGAAAGGGTCGATCAGGTGCTGGCGCAATCCAAGCGCACGGTGGAAAATGCCGGCGAAGCCCTGCATTTCATCAACCAGAACATACTGCGGCGCTCGGCTGGTCTGCTGGCCTTCCTGCCGGCCATCAAGATGGGTTGGAATTTGGTCAAGAAGATAAAAGGAGGTAAATAAATGAGTGAAAATACTGGCGGTAAAATGTTCTTCAGCTTCCTGAGCGGGGCCGTGATCGGAGCCGGCCTGGCGTTTCTTTTCGCCCCCCAGTCCGGAAAAGAGACCCGCAGGCAGATCAAGGATTTTTCCGAAAAGATCGGTAACGAAGTCAAGGACAACGTCGAGAAGATCAGCGAAAAAGCGATGGATTTCATCGAGGGCACCAAGGATACGTTCAAGAAAAAATCCCGGGTCTGAAGCGACATTTCAAAGCATCGGACCGACCGATGGAAGTTGATGCCAATGGACGCGGCGGATTGATCCAGCCGTTGCGCCGGCAAGCTGTATAGATTTTTTTACGTTAGCAGAGGTTTTAAAAATGAAAAAAAAGGAATGGGAAGAGCGCGTTTTAAAAAAAGCCCTGGCAAAGAACAGCGAACGCCGCAAAACCTTCAAGGCCACCTCGTTTCCGGTGCAGCGCCTATACGATCCGGGCAGCGTGGCCGAGCTGGATTATGAAAAAGACCTAGGCTATCCCGGCGCCTATCCTTTCACCCGCGGCGTTCAGCCGACCATGTACCGCGGCAAGTTCTGGACCATGCGCCAGTACGCCGGCTTCGGTTCGGCCGAGGAGTCGAACCGCCGCTACCGCTATCTGCTCGAGCAAGGCCAGACCGGCCTGAGCGTGGCCTTCGACCTGCCAACCCAGATCGGCCTGGATTCCGACGACCCCCTGTGCGAGGGCGAGGTGGGCAAGGTCGGCGTGGCCATCGACACGCTGGCCGACATGGAGATCCTGTTCGCCGAAATCCCCCTCGACCAGGTTTCGGTGTCCATGACCATCAACGCCTCGGCGGCGATCGTTTTGGCCATGTACCTGGCCGTGGCCGAAAAAAGGGGGGTCGGCTTCGACCAGCTTTCCGGCACCATCCAGAACGACCTGCTCAAGGAGTACATCGCCCGCGGCACCTATATCTTTCCGCCGCGGCCGTCGCTACGCATCATCGCCGACATCTTCTCCTTCTGCCAGGGGCGGGTCCCCAAGTGGAACACGATCTCGATCAGCGGCTACCACATCCGCGAGGCCGGTTCCACCGCCGTGCAGGAGCTGGCCTTCACCTTCGCCGACGCGGTCGAATACGTCAAGTCGGCCCTGGCTTCCGGGCTGAAGGTCGACGAATTCGCTCCGCGCCTGTCTTTTTTCTTTGCCAGCCACAACAACCTCCTCGAAGAGGTGGCCAAGTTCCGCGCCGCCCGGCGCATCTGGGCGCGGATCATGAAGGAGCAGTTCGCGGCCGGCGAGAAGTCGCAGATGATGCGTTTTCACACCCAGACCGGCGGGGTGACCCTGACCGCGCAGCAGCCGATGAACAACGTGGTGCGCGTGACCATGCAGGCTCTGGCCGCCGTTTTGGGCGGGACGCAGAGCCTGCACACCAATTCCATGGACGAGGCCCTGGCCCTGCCCAGCGAGGACTCGGTGCGCGTGGCCCTGCGCACGCAGCAGATCATCGCAAACGAGAGCGGCGTGGCCGATACCGTCGATCCGTTGGCCGGCTCGTACTACGTGGAGGCGCTGACCAACGAGATAGAAAAAGGGGTTTGGAAATACCTGGACAAGATCGCCGCCATGGGGGGCATGCTGGAGGCCATCGAGGCCGGATACCCGCAGAAGGAGATCCAGGACAGCTCCTACGCCTACCAGAAGGAGATCGACGCGGTCGAGCAGGTGATCGTCGGCGTCAACAAGTTCCAGAGCGAGGAGGACCTGTCGCACCTAAAAACCCTGAAGGTTTCCCCCAAGAGCGAGGCCGAGCAGGTCGAGCGCCTGCACCTGGTGAAGAAGAAAAGGAATCCCGAGGCGGTCGCATCCGCCCTGGCCGCGGTCAAGGCGGCGGCCGAGAACGGGCAGAACCTGATGCCGCCGATCCTGGAGGCGGTCAAGGTCTACGCCACGCTGCAGGAGATCGCCGACCAGATGCGGGCCGTCTTCGGCGAGTACAAGGAAAAGATTGTTATCTGAGATTAGTGCCTGTTTTTTTGTTAATGAAAAATAAATATTATGGTTCGATACCTAAAATAATCAGGGGGACAGCGGGTATGCCTCTACCCTGTCTAACCACATTGTATAATTCACCTTCAAAATATGAAACACCTGAACTCATTTGTGATTGAAGTGTTTTCATGGGTAATATTTCTATTCCCACATCAATTTTATCGCCAATAAAAAATGCAAGGTGTTTCACGAATAAATCATAGGCTACGAATGAGTATTTTCCAAATTGAACTTCAATTGACACTCTGTCCTTAACAAAATCAGTCTGGTTATAACTAAAAATGGGATTATGGCCTGCCAGTTCAATTTCCTTTTTTTGATCCTTAGGGTTCATGGTCAAAGTTTTTCTAATTAATTTTTCGTCATTTGTAACCCAATAACTTATCCTGCTTTCTAACCATTTCAATTTTGAAAGCTTTTTTTTGAAAGTCTGGTTCAATTCAATAGGACTATATAACAATTTTCCTTTCATGGTCTTTTCTTCTGAAATTTTTGTTTTTAATTTTTCGGCATTAATTGATTTGATGACTCCAACAATTTCTTCCCATAATTGAGGTTTGTGAATAAGTAAAAATTCCAATCCATTTAAATGCGAATATTTTTCAACAATTTTCATTTTACGAGCCTTAGATTTGATTTTTTTTCGAATAATGATAATTGATTAAATTTTTCGTTTGATGAATGATCGTTATTTTTATAAATTATTGGATTAATTGGGTCATAAATAGGCCTATCTTTTGGTCTTGTTTTTAAATCGCCGTTAAACGCCAAATTAATTCGTTGTTTAGCAATTTTAACATATTTCTGCATAATTTCCGCGCCCATTCCTTTACGCTTGTTAATAATAGCGGCAACAATGGATGTTCCGACTCCAAGAAAAGGATCAAATATCCAATCATTTTCATTGGTTAATGAGACAATTAATCGTTCGATTAGTTCAACCGGGAATTGACATGGATGGATGGTTTTCTCTATGTGATTGAATTTTACATTAGGAATATTCCAGACATCACTTGGATTTTTTCCCAATGGATTGCATGAATATTCCCCAGTCTTTGGTCCTTTGAAATATTTTTTATTAGGATATTTTTGGGGTACGCGCACATTGTCAAGATTGAATGTATAGTGTTCGGACTTTGTAAACCATAAAATGGTTTCGTAACGACCCGATAAACGTTTGGAACAGTGTAAACCATGCTCAAAATGCCAGATAATTCTATTTCTCAGTTGGAGATTGAATTTCTGAAAAATAGGATAAAGAAAGATATCCAAGGGAATGATTTCGGATTTATTCACGAAATTTCCCACTTGCCAGCAAATACTGCCTTCTACAGATAGTATTCGTACGCATTCACAAATGATTTCTTCTTGTTGAGCATAATATTTTTTCAAGTCAATTTTTTTTTCATATTCTTTGCCAATATTATATGGTGGCGATGTGACTATTAATTTTACTGATTGATCGGGAATTTGTTTAAAAAAGTCTAAACAAGATCCTTCGAAGACGATGGCTTTTGCATCCGAGGAATAAGCTGACTTGATTCGCGAATCCATATACATTCTTTATAGCACTTTTTTATTTTTTTGTTAATATAGTTATTGCAATTTTGTAGTTAAAATGTCAGTAAAATATTTTTTTTCCCTAAAAGGGGCTTATTTCTTATGATTTTTTATAGATTAGTAAAAGCAATTGTTTCATTTTCTGTTAAATTGTATTATGTATTCTTATAGAAAATTGCGCAAAAGACAATTTGCTGGTAAAATCAAGAAATGACGACTTTCTTCAAGGTTGACGATCTGGAGATCACCGACGAGCGGTTCTTCCTGATCGCCGGTCCCTGCGTCATCGAGGACGAGGGGCTGACGCGCGAGATCGCCGTTGAGGCGAAAAAAACCTGCGCCGAGCTCGGCATCCCCTTCATTTTCAAGGCCTCGTTCGACAAGGCCAACCGTTCCTCCATCCGCTCGCCGCGCGGCCCGGGCATCGACAAGGGGCTGCCCATCCTGGAGAAAATCAAGGCCGGGCTGAATATTCCGGTCCTGTCCGACATCCACGAACCCTGGCAGGCGGAAATTGCCGCCCGCGTGCTGTCGGTCATCCAGATACCCGCCTTTCTCAGCCGCCAGACCGACCTGCTGCTGGCCGCCGCCCGCACCGGCTTGCCGCTGAACATCAAGAAAAGCCAGCTGATGAGCCCGGACGACATGCTGCTGGCCGTCAAGAAAACCGCCGAAGCCGGCAACCGCCGCGTCATGCTGACCGAGCGCGGCACCTTTTTCGGCTACAACAACCTGGTGGTCGATTTCCGCTCCATCCCGCGCATGAAGGAGAGCGGCTGCCCGGTGGTCATGGACGCCACCCACGCCGTGCAGCGGCCCAGCGGCGCCGGCGAAGTTTCCGGGGGCGACCCGCAGTTCATCCCGATGCTGGCGGCCGCCGGCATCGTTGCCGGCGCCAGCGGCATTTTCCTGGAGATCCACCCGCGCCCGGAAAAAGCCCTGTCGGACGGGACCAATTCCCTGCCGCTGACTTCCTTGCGCCCCCTTTTAATCCGCCTGCAAAAGTTGTATAATGTGCGCTGATGGGCAGCATTGAAACCGGTAGAAAAGTCTTGGAGACCGAGGCCAATGCCATCCTGAGCGCCCTGGGCAAAATCAACGGACAGTTCGCCATCGCGGTCTCCATCCTCTTCGAATGCCGCGGCCAGGTGGTGGTCACCGGCATGGGCAAGTCGGGCCTGATCGGCCGCAAGATTGCCGCCACCATGACCTCGATCGGCAGCCCGGCGATTTTCCTCCATCCGGCCGAAGCCATCCACGGCGACATCGGCATCATCCATCCCCAGGACGTGGTGATTGCCCTGTCCACTTCGGGGGAAACCGAGGAGGTCATCCGCCTGCTCAATTACATCAAGCGCCTGGGCATCCGCCTGATTGCCCTGGTCGGCAATCCCAATTCGACGCTGGCCCGGCAAAGCGACGTTTTCATCGACTGCAGCGTGGAAAAGGAGGCCTGCCCGATCGGGCTGGTGCCGTCCGCCTCCTCGACCCTGACCCTGGCCGTGGGCGACGCGCTCTCCATCGCCCTGATGGAAAAGCGCGGCTTCAGCGAGGAGGATTTCCTCGACCTGCACCCCGGCGGTTCGCTCAGCAAGAAATTGCTCAAGGTCAAGCACCTGATGCATGCGGGCGAGCAGATGCCGGTCGTCGACCTCCATGCGCGGATGAAAAGCGTGATCCGCGTCATCAATGAAAAAAAGTTCGGCATCGCCATCGTGGTCGAGGACGGGACCCGGGTCGCCGGCGTCATTACCGACGGCGATCTGCGCCGCTTGTTTTTGAAGGGGATCAATTTCGCCAAGGCGGAGGCCGCCGAGTGCATGACCGCCAATCCTCTCTGCATCGGCGAGGAGAAGCTGGCGGTCGAGGCCTTGAAAATCATGGAAGACAGGGCGGTCACCTCTCTGGTGGTCCAGGACGGCGCCAACCATCTGTGCGGACTGCTGCACCTGCACGACCTGTGGAGAACGGAGATGATATGATGGACCAAAAGGAATTGGCGAAGAAGATAAAACTGATCATCATGGACGTCGACGGCACCCTGTCCGACGGCCGCTTCTTCATGATGCCCAACGGCCAGTCGATCAAGTCGTTCGATGTCAAGGACGGCACTGGCGTGATCTTTGCCCGCCTGGCCGGGCTGAAAACGGCCATCATCACCGGCAAGTCGTCCAAGCAGGTCAAAAAAAGGGCCGAGGAATTGCAGGTCGACGACTACTACGAGGGCGTTTACAACAAGACCGTCCCCTTTTTTGAACTTCTGAAGAAATACGGCCTCGAAAAAGAGGAAGTGGCCTATATCGGTGACGACATCGGCGACGCCGAGGTGATGGGCATGGTCGGGTTCGCCGCGGCGGTCGGCGACGCCCACCCGCTGATCAAGCGCGTCTCTCATTACATCGCCAAGCGCTATGGCGGTCGCGGCGCCGTGCGCGAGGTGATCGATTTCATCCTTGACGTGCAGGAGCAATGGCAGTCCATTTTCGCCGAACTGAAGAAATCGGCCGATTGGGAAGAAATTTTCAAGGAAATCAATTCATAACCCGTATTATTCATCTTGTCCTTTAAGGAGTCGGGAATGGTCAAGCGGACAAAATTGAAGTTCTGCTTTCTGCTGATTTTTCTGTCGAGCGTCGCTGCGTTCGTTCCTGCAGCAGCAGCGGCCATTCCGGCGGAGACGCCGGAACGGCCGCTGCTGCTGCTGAAAATCACCCCGACTGGCGAAGACGCCATTCATTCCATCGCCGCCGCCGGCGGGACGGTGGTGCAGGAATTGGGCTCCTGCCTGCTGGTCAATGCGCCGCCCGATGCCGTCTCCCGGCTGCGGGATGAAGGCCTTGCTTTTACTTCGGTCGGTTCGCCGGCGCCGGGCGACTCCTATTTCCTGGTGCAGTCGAAACTTCCTTCGCCGCTGCTGGCGCAGCCGGGGAACATCCATTGCCTGCTCCTGGAGGAGGGCGTTTGGCTGCTGTGGACCGACAATCCCGATTTTCGCAATTGGCTGGTCCAGCCATTCCACCTAAAGGCGCTTCAGCTTTCCGGGGTTTTCCCCGGCCGCTATGGGGCTCGTGCCGTTTCGCCCGTTGCGGAGAAAACGGCCGCGCCGGCCCGGTCCCGCCTTTGGTCGCCAATCCCAGGCCTGGTGGCGCAGGTTTCGGTCGACAGGCTGCGGGCCGACATCCTCACCTTGCAGAACTTTAAAACCCGCTATGCGTCCACCCCCCAGTGCGCGGCGGCGGGCGATTTCATTCTCCAGCGCTTCCGGCAGCTGGGCTTGTCGGCGAATGCCGATCCGTTCGCTTTTGAAGGGGGGTATAGCAGCAAGAACATCGTGGCCGTCATCCCGGGAAAAAGCGCCCCGGAACAAATCGTCCTGGCCTGCGCCCACTATGATTCCACCAGCAACAACCCCCAGGTTTCGGCGCCGGGGGCCGACGACAACGCCAGCGGCACGGCGGCCGTCCTGGAATTGACCCGGATACTGACCGTTGAGAAATTTAACCTAACCATCGTCCTGCTCTGCGTTTCGGCCGAGGAATGGGGCCTGTACGGGAGCGAGCATTATGCCCGGCAGGCCCGCCTGCAGGGCGCCGAGATTGTCGCCGTGGTCAACCTGGATATGATCGCTTATCCCGGCAGCTATCAGCGGGTCTTGGACGTGATCGGCAACCGGCAGTCGGAATGGCTGGCCGACCGCTTCATCGCCGTTGCCCAGCCCTACGTCGGGCTGCGCCTGGCCAAGGTGATCAATGCTTCCCTGAACTGGAGCGACCATTCCTCCTTCTGGGAGCAGGGCTATGCGGCCCTCTGCGGCATCGAGGATAGCGACAATCCCTTTTATCACCGCACCAGCGACACGCTGGAAACCCTGGACCTGGCATTCGCCACCGAGGCCGTGCAAGCCTCCCTGGCCGCGGTCGCCGAGCTGGCCGAGCCTGCAAACACCTCCGCCGCCGCAGCACCCACGGGCCTGCAGGCGCAGAGCCAGATCTCCGCCTCGCTCTTTGCCAGCGCGAAAACCGTTTTTTTGAACTGGCAGGCGAACCCGAGCCCGGTAGCCGGTTATTATGTTTTCCGCGCCGAACAGTCCCATGGCACGTATCAGTGCCTGACCACCCAACTCGTCGTTGCGACCGCTTTCAAGGATACTTTTCTTGCGCCTGAAAAAACATACTTCTATGTGCTGACCGCAGTGGACAATCAGGGCCGGCAAAGCAACTACTCCAAGGAGGTCAGGGACGATGAGAACAATTAACGCTAAAATTTGCCGGCAGCGCGCGTTTTGGCTTGCCCTGTTCTTATGCCTCTCGTTCTTCTCGCTGCCGGCCATAACCGGGGTCGAGAAATCGCCGCCGCGACGATTTTTCATCGCCCTCGCCGCCGGATCCCTTTATCCCCAGCAGGGCAATTTCCGGGAAATTTACGGCAAAGCCATCTGGCCGGTCGAGTTGCAGCTGGAGTTGGCCGTGGGCAGGAAAATGACCGTTTTCAGCGCCGCCCGCTATATTGAAACCTCCGGGAACACCGTGTTGCTCTCCGCCCAACAGCCCGCTGAAACCCACGCCTTGAACTGGCGCATGGCGACCCTGCGTCTGGGCATGAATTACCGGCTGTCGTCTTCCCGCTTCGTCCCCTTCGTTGGAGCCGGCGCCAGCGCCAGTTTTTACCGCGAGCAGTGGCTGGATGCGCCGCTGACGACCGAGGGCCGAAAAGCGGGCTTCTTCATCCAGGCGGGCGGCCGCTACCGGTTGCAGCGCCGCTGGCATGCCCTGGTGCAATTGGAATACGCATCGGTCCCGGCCGGCAGCGGTCCGCGCGGACAGGTCAACCTCGGCGGCCTGAGCCTGTTCCTGGGTTTGCTGGCCGGAATTTTTTAAGCGGATTTAAGCGGCAGGCGCATTTTATTGCCTGGGCAAATTGCGCGCCAGGGCAACGATGGTTTCGTCGGCTGCCGGCGCCCGGCCGTTGCTGCCGCAGATGAAGCGGCCCTGCCAGAGGATGCGCATAGAACCGTTGTAGGGATCGTTGATGGTCAGTGCCCCGGGCTGGACGGTTACGTCCGTCCCCTTGTGGGGCTGGACGGCTGCGTCCGTTCCCGGCTTCTCCTTTTCCAGCGCGGCGTATTTTTCGAGCACGGCGCGGGCGGACGCCTCGTTGCCGGCGTCGATGACGAAGAGCTGGAATTTTTGTCCGTGGACCAGGTAATCGGCCGCGTAGGCCGCGCGCAAGAAATCGTGGCCCAGGAAATTGTTCAGGATAAAGCGTTCCGAGTGAGCGATTTTCCCGGCGCTGGGGAAAACCCGCAGCATGCCCGGCATGGCGGCGCTGGGGTCGATGGCGACGGCGATGGCCCGGCCCAGTTTGCGCAAGGCAGGCTCGCTGTCGGTGCCGAGGCCGAAGGCGCTGAGCTTCACGTAGTAGGCAGAGCAGAAGAAATTCAGGATCCCGGCTTCGGCGTAGCCTTCGCTGCCCAGCGAAAAATAATCGCCGGCTGCCGGTTTCTCCGAACTGTACATGCCGAAGGCATTTTCCAGGCTGCCGTGAAAATAAATCTCGGCGCTCAGCGCCTGGCCGCGGTCGTTGGCGTAATTCTGCACCAGCAGCCGCTGGCAGCCGTAGCCGAGAAAATTCTCGGCGGCGCCGTCGATGTACTGGTAGAGGTTTTCCGGGGAATAGCTCTCGCATTCGCCCTTTTTCTGCCAGCCGTCGATTTCCGGGAACATGCCGGCCGGGTCAATGCCTTGCGCGCGCAAGGCGTTGGCGGCGATCGCGGCCAGCAAGCAGATGGTCGCGGCTAAAACTTTTCCTTTCTTCATGCGCCCTCCCTGGGCCTGATCCTTTTATTCATTTCGGCCGCCAAGCCGGTCAAACGGTCAAACTTCTGAACACTTTCATGGCCCGGACAGTCGCTTCCACGTCATGGACGCGGAGGATGGCGGCGCCGTTGCGGACGGCCACGATGTTGGCGGCTATGGTTTCGGCCAGTCTTTTTTCGGGCACCGTCTCGCCGCTCAAGCGGCCGAGGAACGTTTTGCGCGAAACGCCGATCAGTATCGGCAGCTCGAATTCGCCAAAGCGCTTCAGGTTCTTGATGATGGCGAGATTGTCTTCCAGCCTTTTGCCGAAGCCGATGCCTGGATCGAGGATGATCTTTTCTTTTTTGATGCCGGTGCTCAGAGCGAAATCGATCCGCTGCTGGAAGTAATCGTTGATCTCGCCGACGACATCGGCGTAAAAGGGATCCTGCTGCATGTTTTCCGGCGTCCCCTTGATGTGCATCAGCACCACCGGCACGTTCAGCTCGGCCACGGTCGCGGCCATATGCTCGCTGAACTGCAGGGCGGAGATGTCGTTGACCAGGTCGGCGCCGCCCTCCTCGACGGCCAGGCGCGCCAACTCGGCCTTGCTGGTGTCGATGGAAACCAACACTCCGAGTTCCTCCTTGATCTTTTCGATGATCGGCAGGACGCGGTCGACCTCCTCCTCGGCGCTTAGCTGGCTTGCCCCCGGCCGGGTGCTTTCGCCGCCGACGTCGATGATATCGGCACCGGCGGCGACCATTTCCCGGGCATGGTCCCAGGCGGCGTTGCTTTCGAAAAACCGACCGGCGTCGGAGAAGGAATCGGGGGTGATGTTGAGAATGCCCATGATCAGCGGTTCTTTTTTTTCAATGAAGCCATTTCGCAGGTACAGTTTCATTTGCTGGCTCCAGCGATCTTCTTTTTTTGCAGGTCCCTGAACAATTTCAGGCCCTGGGCGCGGGTGTGGAAGGAGCCGTCCAGCTGCAGGTCGTACAACTCCTTTAAAAGGGCGCCCATCTGCCGGCCCGGGGCGACGCCCAGGGCGATCAGGTCGCGGCCCAGGATGAGCGGCCGGATGCTCTCCTGGCTGATCCGGTATTCCTCCTTTTTGCGGCTGAACCAGCGGGCAATGTCGTCGAGGCCTTTGAAAGCGAGCGGCCGGGGTTCGCGCGAGCGGCGGTCGGCGAAATCGAGCAGCAGCAGGAGCAGGTCCTCGCCCTCCATGTCCTTGACGGCGCGGGCGATGGCCTTGAAGGTGATCTCCTCGCGGTTGCGGTAGAGCTCGTAGATCCGGTGGTGCTGCTGCACCAGGCGCAAGACGGTCTTTTTCAAAGGAAACCCGCGCCAAGTCTCGACGCGCAGCCTGGCCAGCAGCGCCTCGGCCTTCTGGCTGCCGTGGGAGTCGTGAAAGGCCGAGGTCACCGTCATGCGCCCGTGCTTGAACTCCCAGGCGGTGGTCGTGGCCTTGCCGCAGTCGTGGAGCAGGGCGGCCAGCAGCAGGCATAGCGACCGCTCCTGGTCCAGCTTGTAGCGCGCGGTCAGCTTCTTGACGATATCGATAGTGATCAGGGTGTGGGCCCAGACCGAGTGGTGCCCCTGCTCGTCCTGCTCGGGGTGGAAGTAGGCGTCCTGGATGGTCAGGGCCAGGACGGCCAGCTCGGGGAAAAGTTTTTCCATGACCGCCAGGCGGAAATATTCCTGGAGCCCGGCCGAGGGCTGAGGCGACTCAAGCAGCAGCCTAAAAAGCTCGTCAACGACCCGCTCGGCGCTCAACGCGCCCAGCGGCACCTTCCTGGACTTGGCGTAGATGGCCTTGTCGACAGTGAACCCGTGCACGGCGGCGAAGCGGGCGGCGCGCAAGATGCGCAACGGATCGTCGCTGAAGCTGGCCGGGCTGGTCATGACGATGCGTTTTTCGGCGATGGTCTTCAGCCCCTGGTGCGGGTCGACGACCACCCCGTCGCTCAGGCGGACGGCGATGGAGTTGCAAGTGAAATCGCGCCGAAAAAGGTCCTCCTCCAGCGTGACCTGCGGCCCGGCCTCGATGCGAAAATTCTTGTGGCCGTGGGCCCGCTCGTCCTTTTTCTGGTCGCGGCGCGGGACGGCGATGTCGAACGTTTTTCCCTCGCGGCTGAACTTGAGCACGGCGAAGCTCTTGCCGACGGTGTCGGTCTTGCCGAAGGATTTGAGCGCGGCGGCGATCTCGTCGTAGCTGCTGCCGGTGACCAGCAGGTCGACATCCTGCTCCTTGTTTATTTTACCGTATAGGATGAAATCGCGCACCGTCCCGCCCACCACGTAGACCCGGTCGGCAAAGACGGAGACGAAGAAATCCTTCATCGGGAACCGCAACGAGAGCCGCTTCATGGTCCTTTCATCATAATGATTTCGGCCCTTGAAGTCAAACCCGCCTGCCACTGCCAGCGCGTTTGGTGCTATAATCTGGAGCATGCTCGAGACCGTCTTCAGCCCCGATTTTTTTAATGCCTTGCACGGCCGCCAGAATCGCATTGAGATCGCTTCCGTGGATGCCGATGTGCAGGAGCTGGCCGTGGCCGCGATTTTTGCCTGCGGCGCGGAAAGCCTCGTCTGGCTGGGTGGCGAGAACGAATCTTTTGCCGCCAGGGTGGAAAAGCTGGGGCAGTGGCTGAAGTTTTTCGGCCGGGAAAGCGTTCCAGTGCACACCTACACGCTGCCTTTCGAGGATCCCTACATCAATACCGCCCCCGACCCGGTCCGCATCGCGGCCAAGCAGCGGCTGCTGGCCGACCTGCGCGCCGGCAAGAAGATGATCATCCTGGCGACCCTGGCCGCGCTGAGCCTGCGCATCGAAAAGGATCGTGGCGCCGCCAACGCCGGCTTGGAGATCATGCGCGACGACCTTTGGGAGCGCAACGAGCTCATTCAAAGGATCGTCGGCCTCGGTTACCAGAGCCGTGAAGCGGTGGAGATCAACGGCGACATCGCCTGGCGCGGCAACGTGGTCGACATTTTCCCTGTCGCCGACGAGCGGCCGGTGCGCCTGGAGTTCGAGGGCCGGCGGCTCGTTTCACTGCGCTCCTTCGACCTCGACTCGCAGCGCTCGCTGAACGCCTTGTCCGCGGTGCGCATCGTCGCCAACCGTTATTTTCCCGAAGCCGCTAACCCCGATTGTCCCTTCCTGCTGGCGGCGGAAAATTCGTCGTTCCTGATCGCGGCCCTCGCCCCCTGCCGGCTGATCGGTTCGAATTTTTCCAGGCTGGAGAACGAGTACCGCAAGCTGCTGGAAAATCTTGAGCGCATCCGCGGCGCGGTCGTTGAGAGCGGCAAGGCCGCTTCTGCCGTCAACACCATTTTCAATTTTCCCTACGAGAAGGAAAGGGTAATCGATTTCACCGACTTCCCGGCCCGGGCCGGGGCCGAAATGGAAATTAAGAGCTGGCCCAAAACGCTGCTGACGCTCGACAGCAACGATATCGAGCGCTTGCACCAGAAGGCAGCGCAGGGTTTCCGTTTGCGCGCCTATGCCTCCGACAGCCATTTGCTGAAAAATGTGCAGGCCCTTTTGCCGGGGCTGGAGGGCCATTTTTTCAATATTCCCTGTTCGTTCGAGAACGAGCGCCTAAAGACCGTTTTCCTGACCGGCCGGGCCTTCCTTTACCGTGAAATCGGCGAAGCGGCCCCGACGGCCCGCGGCCCCGAGCAATGGCGGCGCGAAATGACCGTGGGCGACCTGGTCGTCCACCGCCGCCACGGCATCGGCAAGTTCGCCGGCTTCAAGCGCCTCCATTTCGAAGGCCAGACCGACGACTTCCTGAAGATCGAATACCAGGAACACGAATTCCTCTACGTGCCCTGGCACGAGCTCGACGTCCTGAAGCCCTACAGCGGCAGCGAGGGCGGCGCGCCGGCCCTGGACCGCTTGGGCGGAAAAACGTGGCGCCTCAAGACCGAGCGGGCCAAGAAGGCGATCGTCCACTACACCCGCGAGCTGCTCAATCTCTACGCCATGCGCAAGTCGCTGCGCAAGTCCGCCCTGCCGCCGGTGGCCGACATCGAGGAGAAGTTGCAGCGCGATTTTTCCTTCGTCGAGACCGAGGACCAGAAGAAGGCCATCCGCGCCGTCCTCGACGACATGGCCGCCGATTTTCCCATGGACCGCCTGATCTGCGGCGACGTCAGCTTCGGCAAGACCGAGGTGGCGCTGCGCGCCGCGTTGCGCGCCGTGGCCAACGGCAAGCAGGTCGCCTTCCTCTGCCCGACCACCATCCTGGCCCTGCAGCACTTCCGCAATTTCCAGCGCCGTTTGGCCGATTTCCCGCTGCGCCTGGCCATGCTCTCGCGGCTGGTGAGCGCGGCCGAGAAAAAGCGCATCGTCGCCGGGATCGAGAAGGGGCAGATCGACCTGGTCATCGGCACCCACTCGCTGTTGGCCAAGGGGGTGGCCTTCAAGAACCTGGGGTTGTTCATCGTCGACGAGGAGCAGCGCTTCGGCGTCTTCCAGAAGGAGAAGCTGAAGCAGGGCCGCGAGCATGTCGACGTCCTGACCCTGTCGGCCACGCCGATCCCGCGCACTCTCTCCATGGCCCTCTCGGGGCTGCAGGACATATCGATCATCAACACGCCGCCGCTGGGCCGGCTGGCGGTCAAGAACTTCGTGGGCTATTTTTCCCGGGAGATCGTCGTCTCGGCCGTACTCAACGAGATCGAGCGCGACGGGGCGGTCTTCGTGGTCTTCAACGACATCGAACAGATATTCGCCTTCCGCGACCAGCTGGCCTCCTGGCTGCCCGACGTGGCCATCGTGGTCATCCACGCCAAGATGGCGACGGCGCAGATCGAAAAGAACCTCATGGACTTCATCGCCGGCAAGTACCGGCTGCTGCTATCGACCACCATCATCGAGAACGGCATCGACATCCCCATGGTGAACACGATGCTGGTCGTCCACGCCGACCGCCTCGGCCTGACCCAGATGTACCAGCTGCGCGGCCGCATCGGCCGCGGCAGCCGCCAGGCCCATGCCTATTTCCTGGTCGACGCCCGCCAGCCGGTGGTGAGCGACAAGGCGAAAAAGCGGCTGGACGCCATCCGCGAATTCTCCGAACTGGGCTCGGGCTACAAGCTCGCCGAGTTCGACCTCAGCCTGCGCGGCGCCGGGGCGTTGCTGGGCAACCGCCAGCACGGCCATGTCGAAGCGTTGGGCTACGACTATTTCCTCGAGCTGCTGCGCCAGGCGATCCGCGAGTTCAAGGGCGAGGCCGCACAGGAGCGGCCGCTGGAGATGCGCGTCCATTTCCCCTACGCCATCGTCGAATCGTACCTGGCCAACACGGCCGAGCGCATCCGCGTCTACCGCAGCATCTTCGATGCGCGCCAGGCCGACGAGCTCCTGCAGCTGCGCGCCGAGTTGCAGGACCGCTTCGGCCAGATCCCCGAAAGCGTGGAGAAAATATTCTACGTCGGCGCGGTGAAGCTGTTCGCCCGCCTGTACGGCTGGACCAAAGCCGAGGTCTTCGTTGACCGGGTGCGGGTCGACGCTGGACGTGAGATCGCGCCGTTGCCCGGCAAAACTTTTTCCATCCCGGGCCTGGAAGCAGTCGACCAGCGGATTTGGGAGCTAGAATACAATTCCCTGGAAGGCTTCATCCAGTTGGGGAAAAACCTGGAACGGCTATTCCTTTAACCGCACCCAGACGCCGGCCGAGGAATGCTCGTCGCTGCGCCGGACCTCGAAGTCGGGGAGCGACTTGATCAGCGAGGACAGCTGGCGCTGGCCGAAGCTGCGCGGGTCGAAGCCCGGGTCGAGCTGCTGCAGCGCTTTTCCCATCGGCCCCAGGTTGGCCCAGCCGTTCTCCTGGACCACCATCTCGTAGGCTTCGCGCAGCAGCGGCATGGGATCGGTTCCGGCGTAGAGCGACTGCGGCTGCTGCGTCGGCTGCGGCTCCTCCTTCTTGCTGGCGCCGCGGCCGCGCTCGCGGCCCTGCTCCGGGCGCGGCTTGTTCTCGCGCCTCGGCGAGAGGTTCTCGGTATAGATGAACAGGTCGCAGGCGTTGACGAACGACTTGGGCGTCTTCTTCTGGCCGATACCCATGACGAAGAAGCCCTCCTCGCGGATGCGCGTCGCCATGCGCGTGTAGTCGCTGTCCGAGGAGACGATGCAGAAGCCCTCGACCAATTTCCGGTGCATGATGTCCATGGCGTCGATGATCAGGGCGCTGTCGGTGGCGTTCTTGCCCACGGTGTAGCGGAACTGCTGGATGGGCTGCACGGCGTGCAGGTGCAGGGCGTCCTTCCAGGAGTGCATGGTCGAGGTGGTCCAGTCGCCGTAGATGCGGCGGATGGTCAGCGAGCCGTGCTTGGCGATCTCGGCCAGCATCTTGGGCAGCAGCGAGGCTTGGGCGTTGTCGCCGTCGATGAGCACGGCCATCTTATAGTCCTTGCTTTCCATTGTCGTTTCGGTCATTTTCTCTCCCTTGGGTCTTGAGGTCATGATTTAATTTAGCAGAGTGGCCGGGGGAAGTCAAGGGATTTTTTGTAGGGGCGGCTCTTGCAGCCGCCCTTTTTAAATTCCAAATCACAAATTCCAATGTCCCAAACCAAGGCATTAAAATTTTCATTCTGTAGGGAACGCAAATTTGCGTTCCCTACCAAGGCATATCTCTTTTTACTGTCTTCAGTTGTCTTTATTGGTTGCGTTTCAGCTTTTGGGAGATTCGATCTGAACCGCGGCGCCCTCCAGGGGGAGTTTTTCCGCCTGCCAGTTTTTGAGCCCGCCCGCCAGGTTATAGACCCGCGTGAAGCCCAGCTCCTTCATCAGGTTCATGGCCCGGACGCTGCGCACGCCGCCGCGGCAGTAGACCAGGTAGGTGCCGTTTTTATCCAGCTTGGCGACCTTGTCCTTGAAGCCGTCCGCCTTGACGTCGATGTTCAGCGCCCCCTTGATGCGGTTAACGGCGAACTCCTCTGCGGTGCGCACGTCGATGATTTTGAACAGGGGATCAACGTTCTTCTCCGCGATCATGGCTGCGGCCTGCGCCGGCGTTAGATCGCTGAACGGGGTGATGTCGGCCGCCGCATCGTCCTTCTCCGCCGACGGTCCCATCTCCGTGATTTCCTTCTCGAACCACTTCGAGCGGTCGGGCTCGGCCGGGTCAACGGGGGTTTTGGCCGGCGGATTCTTTTGCAGCTGTTCGAGCAGGACCTTCACCGCCGCTTCGATGCACGGGTCGTTGCCCCTTTGGATCTCCTCCGGCCGGTCGTAGACCTCCAGGTCGGGATAGATGCCCACCCCTTCCACCGCCCACTGGCCGTCTCTTCCGACGATGCCGTTCATCGGCACGGCAAACGACGGGCCGTCCACCAGCGCCGGGCTCCAGGAGTAGCCGACCAGGCCGCCCCAGGTGCGCGTGCCGATGAGGATCCCCAGTTTCCGGACCTGGAACAGGTAGGGGAAGTCGTCGCCGCCCGAGGAGGAGTAGTGGTTGATGAGCATGGCCTTGGGACCCTCCAGGGCGAAGACCGGGTTGCGCTGCAGCTTCATCCCGCGGGAGTGCCAGTAGTTGGTGATATGGCGGGCGAGCATGTCGACCATCTTGGTCGGGTCAAAGCCGCCCCCGTTGTAGCGGTCGTCGATGATCCAGGCCTCCTTGTCGGTCTGGGCGCTGATGCCCTTGTAGAATTCCCGGTGGCCGTCGTCGGCGGTGTTGGGAACATAGACGTAGCCGATGCGGCCAAAAGAGAGCTTGTCCACCAGCTGGCGCCGCGATTCCACCCAGTCCAGGGCCATCAGGGCCAGCTCGCTCTTGACCGGTTTGACCCAGTAGGTGCGGGCCCCCTCGCGCCCGGGTTTGGCATTGACCGTCAGCTCGATGCGCTTGTCGGCGGTGTTTTCCAGCAGGTGATAGGGATTCTCGCTGAGCGGCAGGTCGGTGTTGTTCAGGCTGATGATGTAGTCACCCTCATGCACCTCGATGCCCACTTCGGTCAATGGGGAGCGGGTGGCATTGTTCCAGTTTTCGCTGCGAAAGATCTTCTTGATCCGGTAGCGGCCGGCCGCCACGTCGGCCTGCAGCTCGGCGCCCAGCAGCCCGGTGTCGATCCGGGGAACGCGGGCAAAATCGCCCCAGTTGACGTAGGTGTGGCCGACGTTCAGTTCTCCGACGAGCTCGCCGAAGATGAAGTCCAGGTCGGCGCGGTGGCCGAGGTGGGGCACCAATGCCTGGTATTTCTGGCGCATCTTCTCCCAATCCACGCCGTGCATGTTCTTGACGTAGAACCAGTCGCGGTAAATGCGCCAGCCCTCGTTGTAGATCTGCTGCCACTCCTTGAGCGGCTCGATGCGCATGGTCATGTCGGCCAGGTTGAGCCTGCCGTCGCCGACCTTCTTGTCGGCCTGAATGGCGATAATGCCGAAGTCGTTGCCGGCCTTGTAGAGGAACTTCTTATTGTCGGCGCTGACGGCGCCGCCGTCGATCCCCTTGATGACCAGCTCGTCCTTGCGGGCGTCCAGGTCATAGGTGTGGAGCTCGCCCGAGGTGAAGTAGGCCAGCTTGTTGCCGCCCAGGTCCTGCACCCCGCCGTAGTCGCCGGCGGCAAAGGGCAGCGCCATGACGCGCTCGTCGATGCCGTCGAAATCGATGCGGACCGGCTTGGTTTCCTTCTTGGCCGGCTCGGCCTTCTTCTCTTTCTCCTTGCCCTTGTCTGCGGCCGGCTTTTCCGGCGCCTTGGCCTCCTCGACATCGTTCTTGTCGGGGAGCAGCTGGGGCGCGTCCTTGGCCAGGGAGACGGCGTAGATGCGCGTGGATTTATTGTAGATGTAGTCGAACTCGTAATCGGAGAAGGTCCAATTGAAGTCGCGTTGGGAGAGGAAATAGAGGTAGCGTCCGTCGAGGGAGAAGGAGCCGGAAAAACTGTTGTAGCGGGCATTCAGCAGCGGCCGGGCCGTGCCGCTGTCGAGGGAGTAGACCCAGAGGGTGTTGAGGTTGTTGGCGCCGTTCTTGGTGTAGATCACCCAGCGGGAGTCGGGCGACCAGTTGTACTCGGTGATCTCGTACAGGTCGGCCTTGTCGATGACGGTGATCTTTTTCGTCTTCACGTCGACGACCTGCAGCAGCTGGTTCTTGTCGGAAAAGAGCAGCTTCCGGGAGTCGGGGGACCAGGCGGCCGGGTACTTCCAGACCTTGTGGCCGCTGGTCACCGCCTGGGGCTTCTCCTTGCCGGCCGGGTCGAGCAGGACCAGCTCGTAGTCGCCGCTTGCGTCGCTGTAGCAGGCGATCCACTTGCCGTCCGGGGACCAGGCCGGGTAGAACTCGCGGACACCCTGCGTGCGGGTCAGGTTGTCGGTGCGGCCGTTCTCGGCGGGCACGGTGAATATGTCGCCGCGGCCGTCGAAGGCGGCCCGCTTTCCCGAAGGCGATACGGTGTAGCCGAAGCGGGTGATGAAGGCGGAGACGTTCTTGAAAAAGGGCAGGGTGTTGGGATTGTCGAAGTCGAGGTCGACGGCCAGTTTGCGACTGGCGCCGCTCTCCAGGTCGAGCAGCCAGATGAAGCCGCCCTTCTCGAAGGCCACCTGGCCGAAGCGGCCGGAGGGCCAAAGCACGTCGAAATCCTTAAAATGGGTCAGTTGCTCGACTTTTTCGCTCTGCAAATCATAGGAATAGAAATTGAGCACCAGGTCGCGGTCGGAGACAAAGTAGATCTTCTCCTTGTACCAGAGCGGGTGCTGGTCGGTGCCGGCAAAGGTGGTTAGTCGCTTGGAGACGTTGTTTTTCAGGTCGTAGGTCCAGATGTCCTGGGCCCGGCCGCCCTAGGTGCGCTTCCAGGTGCGGAACTCGCGCTCGATCGGGGTGTAGACGATCGAGCCGTTGTCGGGCGAGAGCCGGCCGCTGCCGCCCTCCGGGATCTGCAACGACTGCTCCAGGCCGCCGTCCAACGAGACCAGGAAGTACTTGCCCATGCGCTCGAGCCAGGGGGTGCGGTTGGCGCGGACCATGATTTTGCGGCTGTCGGCGGTCCAGTCCAGCACCACGTAGTCGTAGCCGCCGCGCGGGGGCATGATGCCGGCGTCGTTGTACCAGGTCAGCTGGCGGGGCGTGCCGCCCGCGGCCGGGATGACGAAGACCTGCCGGGAGCCGGAGTACTCGGCGGAGTAGGCGATCCACTTGCCGTCCGGGGAGATCTTGGGGAAGAGTTCCAGCCCCGGGTGGTTGGTCAGCTTGCGGGCCGCGCCGCCCGCGGCGGGGACCGACCAGACGTCGCCGGCGTAGACGAAGACCACCAAGTCCTTGTTTACGTCGGGAAATCTAAGCAGCCGGGCGTCCTGCAGGGCGAATGCCGAAGAGCCCAGTAACAGGCAGAATGCGAGCAGGCAAATTCCTTTTTTCATGTTTCCTCCGCTTCGATACTTCATTTTGCGGCTTCCGTTAGCCGCCGACACCATGTGTTTCCATTCATCTTTTCATATTCCCATATCTTTCATTTTCCTGCAAACCGCGGCTCCCTTCACGGAAGCAGCAGGGGAAACCGCCAGGCGGTTTCTTCTTTAAAATAGATTGTACGCAGCCGCCAAAGGAATGAGTTGAAAAAAAAGCCGATTTCTTTTAAATGTGACTTTGTTCCTAGGCGAAACAGAGGCATTAAAGATATTTTTCTGTAGGGGACGCAAATTTGCGTCCCCTACCCAGGGCAGGGATCATTCCCGGAAGGGTTTGATGAATCAAACCCCTACTTTCGATAATTGCAATATGGGTGAATAGTTCTGATTGTTGCCCATTGTGGGGAACGCCTACAGATTGAAATTGTAGGTGAATTTCACCAGGAACACATGGGTGGCCGGGAGGCTCATCAGGTCGCGGAAATCCGACGACAACCCGAAATCGTCGCGGCCGGTATCCTGGGCGCGGCCCTGGCTCCATACCACGTAGAGCGCGGCTCCCGGGCGGTATTCCCAGCGCAGGACCAGGTTGGTGCGCAGTTCGAGGACGTTGAAGTCGGGGTTGGCGAATGAATAGGAGCCGCCGGCGGAGCCTTCCTGCACCTGGTAGGTATTTTCGTCGCCGCTGAACTCGATTTCGTCGGCGGCAAAGGCCAGGAAACGATCCTCGAACAGGGCGGCGCCCGGATCGATGATGCGCTTGAAGGCGTCGTAGCGGCCGTTGGAGATGAAGGGCTGGCCGTAGAACTGGATGGAGAGTTCGGGCGTGATGCTGTAATTCAGGCGCAAGGTCACGTAGACCGTATTCTGCGCGATGCCGGCCATGACATAACGGCTGCCAACGCCGGCTGGTGCTGTGGCGACGTATTGCAGGTCGTTCGTGTAATGGGAATATCCGGGCGCGATGGAGAGCGACAACCCGTTGCTGGGACGAAAGGACACGCCGATATCGGTCCCCCAGTTTCCCCGCGAGCGGTCGTCGGCGCCGTACCCCCAGCCGCTCCAATTGACGTTGAAGCGCTGGCGCGCGTCGGTGCCGACGCCGAACCAGGTGTTCCAGCCGCCGCTGTTGCGCAGATAAGGGCCGCCCCGCAGGGCGCTTTGCGAAAGGCCCATCCCCTGGCGGTTGATGCCGCAATAGACGCTCCAATAGTTCTTCAGTTGTCCCCAGAAATTGACGTTGCCGCCGACAAAGGTCGGCGTGCCGCCGAAATTCCAGCCTTGCCAGGCGTTGAAACTTAGGTTGAGCTGATTGAATATCCAGGTCGGCTTGGTGATCTGGTAGCCGGCCCAGCCCCAGAGCATGATAACGTCTGCCTGGTGCAGGTAGCCCATGTCGTTGAGCTCCAGCCCCGGCGAGCGCCAGGTCACGCCACCGGCGTACGTCAGCTTGCTGCCGCCGCTTTTCCCGGCTTCGAAATTGCCGCCATAGCCGCCGAGCGAGGTGCGGGTGGGGTCGAGGGTCAGGTAACTGGCGTCCGGGCGCTGAAAATAATGGACCGCCGACTCCTGGGTCTGTTGGATCACTTCTTTGCTGCCGTGCACCGTGCTGAATACGGTGTTGGCGGAAATATAGTAGTTGCGGTTCTTCCAACTGTGGAAAAAATCGATGCCGGCGGTATAGGCCGAACCGTGCAGGAAATCGAGCGCCGGGTCCTGGATGTCGCGGTTGACCGCCGTCATCATGGCGCCGAGGAAGGATTTGCCTTCATTGAAGTCCTGCTGGGCGCGCAGCATGAAATAGTTGGTCAGCGGTTCCACGGTTTCGTTGCGGTTCTGGCCGTTGAAGCTGATGGCGGCTTGCGCCCTCGCTGTCAGGCTTTCCAGTATCCCCAGAGAGAAGCCGTGCGTGGTCTTGCCGGTGATCTTGAAGGCGCCCAGGATCGTCGTGTTGATCGGCATGTCCAGGTACTCCCCGTCCTGCAAATCGGGGTCGTACTGCGGGGCGCGGCCGATGCGACGGGAATAGAACAGGTTGTCGCTGCCGAAATCGCCGTTGCCGTTCATCAAGCGGAAGTTGAGGATATTCCTGCCTTCGGTGAAGAAGGGCCTTTTTTCCTGGAAAAACGTTTCATAGGCCGAGAGGTTGACGACCGACGGGTCGGCCTCGACCTGGCCGAAATCGGGATTGATGGTGAAGTCGAGGGTGAGGTCGCCGGTCAGGCCGATCTTGCCGTCGAGGCCCCCCTGCAGCCGGCCGCCGCTGCCGGTGGCAAACGGGTTGCCGGCTTCTTTAGGGGAGAACTGCCCCTGGGTCACGGCGTAGGGGATGATCTCGACCTGGTGCTGGGCCTTGATGCCTTTCAATCCCCGCAGCTCGCCGAAAAGGCTTGCGAAGCCCGGCGCGTCCTTGGGAATATGCTGCCAGGAGGAGAGCTCCTGGTTGCGGTACAAAAAGCGCCTGACCTGCAGGCCGAAGGTCAACTCTTCCTTGTTGGCGAAGCGCAGCTGGCTGAAGGGGATCGCCATCTCGGCGGTCCAGCCGCCCGGGTCGGTGGCTGTCCTGACGGTCCAGACCGGGTCCCAGGTGAGGTCCTGGTTCAGGCTGTCCCCGGAAACCGCCCCATCGCCTTTTACCCCGGCGGCATTGACCTTGAAGCCGAAGGCGGTGCGCCTGTCAAAGTAGCTGTCTATGTATATCCCGACGTTGTCGCCGTCGATATCGTCCCGGCGCGACACGCGGCGTTCGATCCCGCCCGCCTTGGAGTCATGGCAGCGGATCAGGACATAGATGTTTTTTTCGTCGTACATGATCTTGAACTCGGTGGGCTCGGTCGGCGCCTCGCCGCAGCGCGGGTCGGTCTGCACGAATTGGTCGCTCCACTCCACCTTGTCCCAGCAGGGATCGTCGCTCTTGCCGTCGATCGCCGGGGCGTGGGGGTTGATATGCTTGCTCAGATAGACCCGTTTTTCCGCGGCGAACAAGCCCGTTATCGCCAACAGGGCCATCAGGGCCATAAACAGCATTTTTTTCATCGTAGCCTCTTCGCGTTCATTGATTTTGCCAACACCAGGTTAGACGGTCGAAATTAAAAAAGGTAACAAAGTTCAGTGAATAAAAGTGACAAGTGACAAGGAAGAGTAAAAACAGGGCAATTGGCGAGAGGGTATGGACGATAGGGAAGAAAAAGACAAGGCAACGTAGGGGCGACCGGTGGTCGCCCTTCCTAAATTCCAATAAGCAAAACAAAGGAATTAAAGATTTTCTTCTAAAGGGAACGCAAATACCAAATGGGCGACCGCCGGTCGCCCCTACAAAAACCAAAATATCACATTTCTCCCTATTGCTTGTTTTTGCCCCGCGCCCTATACTTTTCTCTTATCTGCAGCATGGGTATCAATCACGAAAGTTCTTTTCTGAATCCCCAACCATGCACCGGCGGGAGCTTGGGTAAAAAACTATCAAGCTTTGCAAGATTAGGGGCAATCAGGGTCAGGTCTTGAAATGACAGTTTATTTTGTAGAAGAGATTAATGACTAATCTGATAATTCAAGGCCCGATATATGACCCCATTTTTAAAGCGAGGTGAGCATGGATGCATTCGAATCAGTAATCGCATCGATCCTGCAGCGGCAAGGCTACTGGACGCAAACCAGCGTAAAGGTTGATCTCACAAAGGCCGATAAACTGGAGATAGGCCGACACTCGTCCCCACGGTGGGAGCTCGATGTGGTGGCCTATCAAGGCCGTGGCAACGAGCTTCGCATTGTGGAGTGCAAGTCGTTCTTGGATTCCCCTGGTGTTCAGTGCACTGCCTTCGACGGATCCAATCCGATAGCCGCCAAGCGCTATAAACTCTTCTGCGATGCGACGCTCCGGCGCGTTGTCTTTCGGCGTCTCGAACAGCAGATGGTCGATTCCGGATTCTGTTGCCCGAAGCCGACCATAAACCTGTGCCTTGCGGCGGGCAAGATCAAGGGAGACGGTGACTGGCTTCGCGGCTACTTCGAGAAGCGAGGTTGGCTACTGATTGGGCCAGACGAAATTAAGCGAGAGCTTGAGGCGCTGCGTGAGTCTGGGTATGAGAACAGCGTTGCTGCAGTCGTGACGAAGCTTCTGTTACGCGGCCCTAGGAACACCGGTCAAAGAACGCTTCCGGAGTCAGGTCTCAATAATAAAGATTGAGAAATGAATTCTGCTTGTGGACAATTGGGGTCAGGTCTTTCAATATGACAAAATACTGTCCGGAATATTGTAATAATGAAAGACCTGTCACCAAGTTGTCTGGGTCATTAACCGAGGAGCCGAAGGGATGACAGCGAAGTTCTGGGACAAGCGGGCCGAAAGATACGACGACCTCATTCAGAAGCACGATGCCGTTTACCACCGGACAATCGCGAGCGCGAAATCGCTGCTTTCGACCTCGGATATCGTGTTGGATCTTGGCTGTGCATCGGGGGAGTACAGTCTTGACATCGCACCCTTCGTGCGGCGCGTCCATGGCATCGACACATCGGCCACCATGATCGCCCTGGCAACTGAGAAAACGAGTGACCGTTCAATCGGCAATGTAACGTTTGCCGCGGACGATGTTTTCGATCGGGCGCTGGATGGGCGCGGCTTTACCGCGGTGCTCGCCTTCTGTGTCCTACACCTGGTCGAAGAAATCCGTCCCGTCCTGGGCCGGGTCAACGAGCTCTTGCCTGCGGGTGGGTTGTTTATCTCGCAAACACTGTGTCTGAGCGAGAGCAGCTTCCTGTTCAAGTGGTTCATTAATGTGGCCCAAAAGGTGAAGATCGTGCCGCTTGTTCTCAGCCTTACCGCTCTGGAGCTCGAAGCGGCAATTGCGGATGCGGGCTTTGATATTGCCGAATCAGAAAGATGGGAGCGCAAGAAAGCGGTTCATTGGATCGTCGCTAGGAAGCGGTAAGCTGCGAGCCGAAGAAGTCTCCTGGCTTTGCCCGACGGGGGATTGATGTTCGCGTTGCCCTATTTTTTCCCGGTCCCCGGGATCACAATCACGGCCGGCGGCGGGTTCATGGTATTATTGGCCCGGTATTGGAAGCAAAACAAAGACAAGCGAAGTGACGGCGCATAGAAATTAAATTCAGGAGCATGCCAATGAAAGCCATCGTAACCGAACAATACGGGCCGCCGGATGTTCTCAAGCTCGCCGATGTGGGCAGGCCTGCCCCCAAGGAAAACGAAGTATTGATAAGAGTTCATGCGGCTTCCTTGAACGCCTTCGACTGGCATATGCTGCTGCCCGACCCGTTCATGGTCCGCCTTATGGGCGGCGGGCTGCTGAAGCCGAAGAACAGGATCCTCGGGACCGATATGGCCGGACGGGTGGAGGTGGTCGGAGAAAAAACGGCCCAGTTCAAGCCGGGCGACGAGGTGTACGGGGACCTGGCCCGCTGGAGCTGCGGCGCCTGCGCTGAGTATGTATGCGCTCCCGAAGAGGCGCTGGCGCCCAAGCCCGGGAACTTGACCTTCGAGCAGGCGGCGGCCGCGCCCATGGCGGCGCTCACCGCCCTGCAGGGGCTGCGCGACAAGGGGCGCATTCAGAATGGGCAGAAAGTGCTGGTCAACGGCGCCTCCGGCGGCGTGGGCACGTTCGCGGTGCAGATCGCCAAATATTTCGGGGCCGAGGTCACCGCCGTCTGCAGCACCGGGAACCTGGCCATGGCGCGCTCGCTTGGCGCCGACCACGTCATTGACTACACCAGGGAGGATTTCACCCGCAGCGGGCGGCAATACGACCTGATCCTGGCCGCCAACGGCTTTCATCCGCTCGCTGATTACAAGCGGGCGCTGGCTCCCGGAGGGGCCTACGTTATGACCGGGGGCTCCATGCGGCAGATCTTCCAGGCCATGCTCCTGGCGCCATGGTATTCCCTGACCGGCGGTAAAAAAATGGGGGGCATAACCGCCCATGCGAACCAGAAAGACCTGGTTTTTATGAAAGAACTCATGGAGGCCGGCAAGGTGGTCCCGGTGATCGACAGGGTCTACCCGCTGGCCGAGGTCCCCGAGGCCCTCCGCTATCTTCTTGCCGGGCACGCCAGGGGGAAGGTGGTCATAAAAGTCGGAGGCGCCGGATCGCAATAAGGGAAAGACCTTTCTGACAGGGAGATGATATGGACATGACTCAATTCAAACTCATGATCGCCGGGCTGGGTTTTGTCGTGATCTTTCTCACCGGCTACGGACTGAGGCGCCAGGGGCAGCCTTTCCCTGTCGTCGTCCTGACGGCCCACAAGCTGATCACGGTGGCCACGATTGCGTTCCTGGCCAAGACCGTC
>JAPKZL010000130.1 GCA_026393795.1 Candidatus Aminicenantes bacterium
GGATTGAATGTTATGGTCATTTTTTTTGGCTTGATGGAAAAAGTGATCAGGTTGTAGCCCCACAAGTAGTCTCTCAGGATGGTCAGGTTATGGGTATTTTCGATGAAATTAATCGACGAATCGACATTGACATAGCTTTTATATTTAATGAAATTAGCGGCATAAGCCGGATTGATGGAGCGGATGGGTGAACGGTAGATGTTGGCGATGATCTGAGAACTTTGCATGGAAGGAGAGAAATTGACGAGTGCTTGGCCGGGGGTCATGGAAAAGGCCGGACCAGCAAGATTCGGCGCTTTTTTCTGCAGGATCTGGTAAATCTGGCGGAAATCGGCGCTGGTGTATTGATCGCTGTTGACCAACAGCGCTGCCGGGCCTTCGGCGCCCGGATCATAGAATACCCATTCGCCGGTCCCATGCGCTTTGTAAAAAGTGATGTTGAAGTAGATCGGCAAACCAAGTTTCTGGTCGCCATAGTAATACCACACCTGGGTGGGGTAGATTCCCTCCACATTGTCAAAAGATTCAGTGCTGTTTGGTTCGCCTAAAATCATGTAAAGGCGTCCCATGTCGGTCATCCAGCCGGGCCGCGGCGTTCCGCGTCCGAAATACTGGTTGACATGGCGGAAACGGCTTTCGATTTCGTTGCGGTATTCGTTCACTTCGCTGCCCGGGCTGGGATCACGCTGCTGCCAGAACAGGCGGATGAACATGTCGCGGTCGCGAACGGTCGGCAGCTGCAAAAAGATGCTTATCTCTTCGGGGCTGGCGATATTGGCCACCATGTTCACCCATTCCCGGTAATGGATTTCCAGAGTTTTATAATTATCGTCAAATTGAAAGGTGAAGGGCTCTCTATTTTTTTTTGTGTCCTGGGGCGCAGCTGCCAGGCCAAACAGCAGGCAGACCATGGCGGCGATTAGTAACTTAAAGCAAATTAACTTGGTAAAAAAACAACATAATTTGCTTTCTAAGTTACTTATCCTGCGCAGCAGGGTTAATTTTTTCATGATGATACTATAGCGTAATCCGGGCTTTTTTGGCAAATGGTGGCAGCGTTCCCCGTCTGTTTATCAATAGCCCTGATCGGCGGCCAGGGGCGGCCAGATTTCTTCCATGCTAAAATCGACCCAATACAGGTCGGAGGTATTGGGAATACGGGCCTGGATGGCTTTGCCGATAGCGGACGGGGGATCGGCCAGTTTTCGCCACCAGGCGCCGTCGGCCGAATAGCCGAATTGAAAGCCTACTGGGGAGGCGGAGAATGCCCGGCCCCAGGCTTCGAAATCGGCAAGCATCTGCTCGAGCGAAATGAACTCCTGGCTGTCACTGATGAACGCCAGGCCCTGGCGGTAGCTGGGAGGCATTTTGGATTCCAGCCAGTGCTTCAGGAACAATTGGTAGCCGGGGTTGTAGGCGCGAATGCGTTCGCTCCAGGCTTGGGCCTGAACGTCACTGACCTCGACGCCCTCGTTGTTTTGCCGGCTCCAGTGGAGCCATTCGACGTCAATGCCGAAACCGATGACGCAGGGGTGCTTGCCGTAGCGGTCCAGGACCAGCTTGATCAGTGTTTCGACTTCGGCGTTGGCCGGTTCGACCTGCAGCCAGACCTTGAAACCGTTGCGGTCGAATTGCTCCAGGTAGGCTTCGTTGGCGTCAGTGTCGGAGAACACGATGTCGGTAAATTCGCCGCCGGGTGAAGGGAAACTCAGGTGGATGCGGCCGGTGAATTCATTTTCAGGCCCATCAGTCGAATCCATGGTGCCGACGATCCAGACCAGGGCCGGGACGGCCCCGTTAAAACGGGAAACCATGGCGCGGGCGGAGCCGATCCAGTAGCCGGGAGCGGGAAAGCCGTTTTTCGGCCCGTAGGGCGAAGAGCGCAGCCCGGCGCGAAGGCCGGCCTGGGGCTTGGGTACAGATGTGGTTTTTATGGCGCAGGTGCTGAAGCCCAGTGCCAGGAAACCGGCCAGCAGTAGCGATATTTTTTTCATGAGTGCGCTCCTATTTTTTTGCGTCATAACAAAGGGCGGCGGCGCCCAGGACGGCGATCTCGGCGGTTTGTGACGGTTGGATGATCACCCGAGCCAGAGCGTGCTGCCAGGCGAAATCTTTCAGCCGGCTGCGCATGGCTGTCTCGAAGAACGGCCACGCCTT
>JAPKZL010000131.1 GCA_026393795.1 Candidatus Aminicenantes bacterium
CTGTGCCGAAGAAGATGGCCATGGCTCCGAATTCGGGCGCACGGCCGCACGGGTACCAGGCGGTGCTTCTAAAAAGCACACCCAGACCGCGCAGCTTGAAAAAAGGCAGGGCGTCGCGGGTGATGTAGGCGATGATCAGCAGCACGGCCACCAGCGAAAGCGCGGTGGCCAATAGCAGGAACCCTTTTAAAATGATGGCGGTCAGCCGCCGCAGGCGGCTGACCGCGTCGCTCATGATCAGGTTGTTTTCGTTCTTTGGCACTTAGTGTTCGAGGCGTCAATAGTTGGTGACGGGGATGAAACCGGTTTCCTCGATGATCTCCTGACCCTTTTTCGTCAGGTAGAGGGTGACGAACTGATACAGGTCCGAGCCCATTTTCGGGTAGTCGTTGGTGTACATATACAAGGGACGAGCAATGGGGTAACTGCCGTCCTTGACCGTTTCCGGGGAAGGGGCCACGCCGTTGACCGGCAGCGCCTTGACGGTGTTGTCGATGAAGCCGATGCCCACGTAGCCGATGGCTGCCGGCGTGCTCTGCACCCGCTGGCGGATGGCGCCGCTGGAACCGACGTACTCGCAGTTCTTGACGATCTTCTCGCCTTTCAGCACGCGGGTTTCGAAGGTCTCGTAGGTGCCGCTGTTGGTGTCGCGCGAGATGATGACGATGGCAACATTGGGCCCGCCGAGCTGGTTCCAGTTCTTGATCTTGCCGGTGTAGATATCCTTGATCTGCTCCATGGTCAGGGCCTTGGCGGGATTGCCGGGGTGGACGATGATGGCGATGCCGTCCAGGGCTACGACATGGGAGATAGGCAGGATTTCGCTGTGCACGGCGGCTTCGTACTCGTTCTGCTTCATGATGCGCGACATGGTCGCCACCTGGCAGGAACCGTTGATCAGGCTCTTGGCGCCGTTGCCGCTGCCCGATTCCGAAACGGTGATATTGACCCCGGGATGCTGCTTCATGTAGAACTCGGCGAAGGCCTTGGCGATGGGGCCCACGGTGGTGGAACCGTCGACCACGATCTTGCCGGCGTCGGCGGCCCCCAGGAATCCGGCGGCAAGGGCGATGATGAGCAATGTTTTGAATATTTTCATGTTTCCTCCTTTAGAACTGATAATAGAAAGTCACGTTAAAGTAGGTGTCGCTGCCCGGCTTCTTGCCGTTGTTTTCCTCGTAAGACACCAGCTTCACGTTGGGCATGATTTGGAACTTGGGGTGGATGTTCCAGCCCAGGCCGGCCAAGAAAAATGACGTTTTATAGCCTTTTTCGATGATCAGGTAGCTGTCCTGGCCGCTCGGCTGGGGATCGAAAGTCTGATCATAGCGGACCAAGGCTTCGAACTTTTTCCCCATTTTAGCCACGGCGAATGCCTGGATCAGGGAATACTTGATATCATCCTTCCCGGTTTCGGCCAGCGTTTTGGTCAGATAGTTAAGACCGACGCGTCCCCAGTCGCCCTGGAAGCCGGCAAAGGCCGAAAGCAGGGTGTCTTTTTTAGTGGCGTCGACCTGGATCATGTCGCCATAGACCTCGAACATCCAATTGGGGGTGGGGGTATAGGTGAGGCGGGCGTTCAGCGCTTTCTGCTTGTTGGTCTCCTGGCGGTAGCTGGAATTGTTGCCGAACATTACTGCATAGCCGAATTTCTTGGCGGCATCGAAATAGCCCTTGACGCTGAGACCGAAGTCGCGCGAGTCGCGGATCTTGTACAGGTCGAGGGACGTCTTTTCGACATGGCGGTAGCCGTAGAACTTTTCGATGTTGGCAAATGACAGGTGTTCCTGGATGCCCACGGTCAGCGAGTGCAGAGGCAGGAACTGGTAGCTCACGTAGGCGTCCTTGACAAAGGAGCTGATGGTGGCGGCGGTGGTGGAGAACTTGCCGTCGGAGTTCATCTCCAACCGGGCGCGGGCCTTCAGCTTGTCCGAGATGTCGGCGTCGTAGGTCAGGTAGATGCGCCGCAGCCAGAAGCCGTTCAGGTCTTCATACAACTTGGCGTTGGCGGCGTCAACGGCGTGGTGCTTGAGCACGAAGTAGTAGTCGCCGAAAGCGTAAGCCGAAATGGCGGCGGGGAGCTTCACGGCGCTCAAGACAAACAGGGCCAACAGGGTGAAAAGAATCAATCGTTTCATTTTTTCCTCCAGAAAATATTTTTTAGTACCGCCTGGATTGTCGCCCGCCACGATTAAGATGAAATAAATACACGGTTAATTTTTGGTTAATAATAGTTTTGGCCGTTCACAATTAATGAATCGTGCTGTAAAATGAAATTGACCGTTTTACATTTAACTTATGTCCATAAGGAGCGCAAAATGAAAAAAACCAGGGTGCTGTTTATTTGCGTCCATAACTCGGCCCGCAGCCAAATGGCCGAAGCTTTCTTAAAGAAATTTGCCGGTGAGCGATTTGAAGCGGAGAGCGCCGGGCTGGAGCCGGGAGTAATCAATCCGCTGGTTGTCAAAGCCATGGCCGAAATTGGCATCGACATTTCCGCCAAAACGACCCGCAGCGCTATCGACCTGCTGCGCCAGGGGAAGCGGTACGGTTGGGTGATTACCGTATGCGACGAAAGCCAGGCCGAAGCCTGCCCGATCTTCCCCGGCGCCGGTCAGCGCCAACACTGGAGTTTTCCCGACCCGGCCGCGTTCGAAGGCACTGAAGAAGAGAAACTGGAGCAGGTGCGCCGTCTGCGCGACCGCATCGCCGCCAAAGTTAAAGAATGGCTGGAAAGCCTCCGCGATTGAATCAGCTTGAGGCGGTTAGCGGCAGGGTGACGATGAACTCGGTGCCCTGACCGGGCTGGCTGAGCGCTTCGATGCGGCCGTCGTGCAGCAGCACGATGTGCTTGGCGATGGCCAGGCCGAGGCCGGTGCCGCCCTGCTCGCGCGAACGCGAGCGGTCGACCACGTAGAAGCGCTCGAAGATCCGCGGCAGGTGCTCGGCGGCAATGCCCGGTCCGGAGTCCTTGACGCGCAGTTCGATCTCCCGCTCGCGGCCGGTCAGGGAGACGCGGATCTCGCCGCGTTCGGTGTATTTGACGGCGTTGTCGACCAGGTTGATGAACAGCTGCTCCAAGCGGAACGGATCGCCTAAAAAGGCGGGCAAATTCGCGCTGGCGGTCACTTCCAGGCGGATGTTCTTTTCGCGGCAGCGGCCGGCGAAAATCACGGCGACATTGTCGGCCAACTGGCGCAGGTCGACGCGGCTCTTTTCCAGCCGCATCCGCGGTTCTTCCATCTCCGATAGGGTGAGCAGGTCATTGACCATGCTCACCAGCCGGTCGGTGTGGCGGTTGATGATGGCCAAATAATTGCGGTTCTGGGCAGTGCTTTCCTCGGCCAGCGTTTCGACGAAACCCTTGATCGCGGTCAAAGGCGTGCGCAGCTCATGCGACAGGTTGCTGACGAAATCGCGCTTGATCTTTTCCAGCCGCTTGTAGTCGCTGATGTCGCTGAAGGTGACGATGAGCGGTCCTGCTCCGGACAGAGGGCTGACATGAACCAGATAGACGCCGTCATCGATATCCAGCTCCCCGCGCGTATCCTGCCGGGTTTCGAGCGACCGCTTGATGAGTTCGTTGAGGCGCGAATCGCGCAGCGTCTCCCAATAGGGACGCCCCTGGCACTCTGATTGCTGACAGATTTTTTTGAAGCTCTGGTTGACCAGGATAATGCGCCCATCGCGATCCAGCACCAGCAGCCCTTCGCCGATGGAAGCCAGGATGGTTTCCAGCTCCAGCTGCTGGCGTTGGCCCGACTCCAGCAACGTCTTCTGCTGCTCGACCATGTGGTTGAAGGCGTCAGCCAGCTGCCGCAACTCATCGCGGCGGTTGATCCTGACCCGCGGGCTGAAATCGCCCCCGGCCACCTGGTGGGCGGCCAGGGTCAGCCGCTTGATCGGTTCGGTCAAATACCTGGCATACAGGAACGCCATCGCCAGCGCCATGGCCAGCAGAACAACCAGCATGGTATTGATCTTCCTGCGGGCGGGAATAATCATTTGGTCGATTACGCTCACGAACTGGCTAAGCCGCAGCACGCCGACGACCCGGCCGCCGTTGCGGATGGGAACGGCCTGGTAGAGCATGGCCCGGTGCAGGGTCATGCTCACCCGCGAGAATTGGGCCGGCTTGCCCTGCATGGCCAGGATGAATTCCGGGCGGTCGGCATGGTTGTCCATCAGCCGCGGATCGCCCTGCGCATCGGCCAGCACCCGGCCGTCCGTAGCAATCACGGTGATGCGGACGTCCGTCTCCTTTCCGAGTTCCTTGACCATGCGGTCCAGCGCTCCGCCATCCTGCGTCACCAACAGCGGTACGAAATTCCGCTGCAGTGATGCGGCCAGCTGGCCAAGGCTCCTTTGCACGTTCTCCAGGTATTGGTTTCTGATGATGCTTGTCGAAAATAAAAATATCAGCAACACCACCAGCACCATGATCAAGAGGTAGCTGAAGAATGTTTTGAAAAACAGCGATCTTCTCATGGTTCCAGCTTGTAGCCCACGCCGCGCACGCTCTTGATCAGACGCCCTGCTTCTCCGAGCTTGTCGCGCAGGTTCTTGACATGCACATCGATGGTCCGGTCGAGGGAAGCCTTGTCCTCGCCCCACACCTTGTCCAACAGCTGTTCGCGGGAAAAGACCCAACCCGGGTTGCGGGCCAGCACTTTCAGAATGGAAAATTCGGTCGCCGTGAGCTCGAGCTTGCGGCCGGCGACCCAAACCGCATGCTGCCGTTCGTCAATCTCCAGCATGTCGCCGATGCGCCATTGACCGCTGCTGGCGGCGCCAGGGGCCTTGCGGCGGCGCAGGATGGCGTGAATCCGGGCCACCAGCTCCTTGGGCGAAAACGGCTTGACCATGTAATCGTCGGCGCCCAGCTCCAGCCCCAGCACCACATCGGTCTCGTCGCCCTTGGCGGTCAAGATCAGTATCGGGATGGCGGCGGTGCGTTCGTCTTTCTTCAAGCGTTTGCATATCTCCAGTCCGTCCAGGTCGGGCAGCATCAGGTCAAGGATGATCAGGTCGGGGATCTCTCCGATCAGCGTTTTCAGCAAGGGTTCGGCCCGGCTGAAAGTCTTGATGTGAAAACTTGCTTTCTGGGCGTGGATGGCAATAAGTTCAAGGATGTCCGCTTCATCATCGACGGCGAAGATCATCGGTTTCTTGATATTCGTTGCTTCCATCAATTTTATCTCCGGATTATAGCCATTGGGTTATACTGACGAAACCGAAAACTATTTTTCATAATTGTGGCGAACGATTTTGCCCTCGATCATGTACACGATATCCTCGGCGATGTTGGTGGCATGGTCGGCGATGCGCTCGAGGTGGCGGTTAATGCGCATGTACTCGATGATGTAGTCGATTTTCTCCGGCTGGCGGCGGATCTCGTTCTTCACCTGCTGAAAAAGTTTCTGCACCGTGTCGTCGATCTCGTCGTCCGAGTCGATGACGGCGTGGGCCATGGCCGCATCCATGTTGACCAGGGCGTCCAGGCTGCGCTTAAGCATGGCCATGACATCGCGGGCCAGGGTTTTCAGATCGAAGTTGATTTCAATTTTCGGATAGGCGTTGATATTCAGGGAGCGGCCGGCGATGTTGACCGCCTCGTCGCCGATGCGTTCCAGGTCGCTGTTGATCTTGAGCACGGCGACGATGAAGCGCAGGTCCATGGCCACCGGCTGGTACAGGGCGAGGATCTTCAGACATTCCTCTTCGACCTCAACCTCGGTTTGATCGATGGCCTGATCGGTGTCCTTTATCTGCTGCGCCAGCTGGGCGTCGCGCTGGTCGATGGATTTTACCGCATCGGCAACCCGTTTTTCGACGCTGCCGGCCAGCAGTACGATCTGTTTCTTCAGTTTGTCGATTTCTTTTTGAAGATGGACGGGCATACGATACCTCCTTTTCAGCCAAAACGGCCGCTGATATAATTTTCGGTCATAGCCTGCGCCGGTTTGGTGAATATTTTTACCGTATCATCGAACTCGATCAATTTGCCAAGATAAAGAAAACCGGTGTGGTCCGAAGCGCGCGCGGCCTGTTGCATGTTATGGGTGACGATGACGATGGTATAATCTTTTTTTAATTCTTGCATCAGCTCTTCGATATGCATGGTAGCGAAAGGATCCAATGCGGAGCAGGGTTCGTCCATGAGCAGGATCTGCGGTTTCAAAGGCAACACCCGGGCAATGCACAGGCGCTGCTGCTGCTCCAACGACAACTTCAGCGCCGAATAATGCAAGCGGTCCTTCAGGTCTTCCCAAAGCAAGACACTGCGCAGAGCTTTTTCAACGATATCATCGTATTCTTTTTTGGCAGCCAGACGGTGCACCGACAACCCGAATACGATGTTCTCGTATACCGACAAGGGAAAGGGATTGGGCCGCTGAAAGACCATGCCGACCTTTTCGCGCAGGGTCAGCAGGTCCGTTTCGGGAGCGAAAATATCCTTGCCGTCGACGAGCACCCGGCCGGCGACGCGCACGCTTTCGATCAGGTCGTTCATGCGGTTGAAGACGCGCAAGAGGGTGCTCTTGCCGCAGCCGCTGGGTCCGATCAGGGCCGTTACCTGCCGGACCGGGATACGCAGGTTGATGTCGATCAAGGCCTGGAAATCCCCATAGAAAAGATCAAGCGCATGGGTTTCGATACTGATTTCGTTCATTTCAACCAAACTTACCGGTGATATAGTCGCCGGTGCGCTTATCAGCAGGCGTGGTGAACATTTTGCCGGTATCGCTCACTTCAATCATCTCCCCCATAAGAAAAAAAGCGGTGCGGTCCCCTACCCGGGCGGCCTGGGCCACGTTGTTGGTCACCAGCACGATGGTGTATTTTTCCTTCAGGATCAGCATGGTTTCCTCGATCCTGGCCGTCGAGATCGGGTCCAGTCCCGAAGTGGGTTCATCGAAAAGCAGAACTTCGGGCTGACCGGCCAGGATCCGGGCCATGCACAAACGTTGCTGCTGTCCTCCGGAAAGGTTCATGGCTGGTGTACGCAAGCGGTCTTTGACTTCGTCCCAAAGATAGGATTCACGCAAACTCCGTTCCACTGCCTGCCCCAGAACCTGCCGATCGCGTACCCCCTGCATGCGTAAGCCATAAACCACATTTTCAAAAATGGATATGGGCAGCGACAGCGGCAGGGCAAAGACGATGCCGACCTTGCGGCGCAGCGCTTCGACTTCCAGGCCGCGGCGGATATCGATGCCGTCGAGCCTGATCTCGCCGCTGCAGCGGCTGACCGGGACCAGGTCGATCAAACGATTCAGGGAATTGAGGAAAGTGGTTTTTCCGGAATTGGCCGGCCCGATGACGGTGAATATTTCATTGGCCTGGATGTCCAGGTTCAGGCCGCGCAGGGCGCTGAACTGGCCATAGTGCACATTAAAACTGCGCAGAGAAAACTTGACTGTCTGGCCTACCATTTTTTATTCCTGCGGAAACGTGAGCGGACCAGGATGGCGGCCAGATTGAGCAGCAGCACCAGCGTCAGCAGTACCAGCGCCGTCCCGTAGCGGACATTCTCGGCGATGCCCGGCACCTGGGTGGAGATGACGTACAGGTGGTACGGCAGGGCCATGGTCTGGTCGAAGATCGATTGCGGCAAACGAGGCAAATAGAAAGCCGCCACGGTGAAAAGGATAGGAGCGGTTTCGCCGGCGGCCCGGCCCAAGCCGAGGATCATGCCGGTCAGGATGCCCGGCAGCGCGTGCGGCAGCACCGCATGGCGGATGGTCTGCCAGTGGCTTGCTCCCAGCGACAGGCTGACGGTGCGAAAATGCTGAGGCACGCTCTCCAGCGCTTCGCGCGATGAAGTGATGATCACCGGCAGGATCATGATGCCCAGGGTCAGCGACCCGGACAGGATCGAAGCGCCGAAGCCGAAAAAAGTGACGAAGATGCCAAGGCCAAAAAGACCGTAAACAACCGACGGCACGCCGGCCAGGTTGACGATAGCCAGTTTGACCAGGCGCGACAGCCAGTTGTCGCTCGAATACTCGACCAGGAAGATGGCGGCCATAACCCCCAGCGGCACGGCGAAAATGATGGCCCCGCACACCAGGTAAAGGGTGCCCAGGATGGCCGGAAAAATGCCGCCGGCGGCCATGCCGTCGCGGGGCATGGAAAAGAGGAAGTCCCAGCTGATGGCGCTAGCCCCCTTGACGACGATGATCGACAGGATGACCAGCACCGGCAAAACCACCAGCAGCGTGGCCAGAAGCAGGACGGCAAAAGCGATCTTCTGCGTAAAGCGCGGGTTCATGTCAGCGGCGCGAGCGGTGCAGGTAAAGGTCGGCCACACCGTTGATCAGGAAGGTGATGATGAAGAGCACGATGCCGATGGCGAACAGGGCAGCATAATGCGGCCCGCCCTGGACCGACTCGCCCATTTCGGCGGCAATGGTGGCGGTCAGGGTGCGCACCGGCTGCAAGAAACTGCTGGGACTGATGGCGGCGTTGCCGGTGACCATCATCACGGCCATGGTCTCGCCGATGACGCGGCCGATGCCCAGCATGACCGCGGCCAGCATGCCCGGCCGGGCGGCGCGGGCCACGATGCGCCAGGTGGTCTGCCACTGGGTGGCACCCATGGCGATGGCCGCCTCGCGGTATTGCCGGGGCACGGCGGTGATGGCATCCTCGGCGATGGAGACGATGGTGGGCATGGCCATGAAGGCCAGGGTGACCGAGCCGGTCAGGGCCGTCAAGCCGGTTGGTATGTTAAACAGATTCTTTATCCAGGGACCGAGGGTGATCATGCCGATGAAGCCGATCACGACCGAGGGAATGGCGGCCAATAGTTCGATGCCGGCTTTCAAGGTTTCCTTGAGCCGCCGCGGCGCGATCTCGGCGATGAACAAGGCGGCGGCGATGCCGATGGGCACCGAAATGGCGGCCGCGCCCAAGGTCACCAGCAGCGAACCCAGGATCAGCGGCAGGATGCCGAAGCGCGGCGGTTGCGAGATAGGATACCAGCTCTTGCCGAAAATGAAATCGATCACGCTTTCGCCGCGGAAAAGGGAGAGCCCTTCGCGCAGCAAAAACAGGAAAATGAGCAAAACGAAAACAACGGAAAAAACGCCGCTGAGCAGGATGGCTTTTTCTATGACCCACTCTTTCAGCTTGCGCGGTGATACCGGACGCATCGCTTTTTACTGTTTATTTATCGGCACAAAGTCGATCTTGGCCACAATCTTCTGACCTTCCGCCCCAAGGACGAAATCGAGGAAGCGAGCCACCAGCCCTTTCGGCTCGCCGCGGGTGACCATCAGCAGCGGCCGCGAGATGGGATAGGCATTGCTGACGACATTCTCAATCGTCGGTTGCACAAAGGGAGAATTCCCATCCTTGGCGACGGCCAGGGCCTTTTCCTTCACGGAAATGTAGCCCATGCCGAAATAGCCGATGGCGCCCGAGTTCTGCGCGACTTCGTCGGCGATGGCCTGGGAACTGGGCAGCATCAGGGCGTTGGCGGCGAATTCGACCTGGCTCTCCTTGCGGCCGCGGCGCAGCACGTGCTCCTTGAAATAGACATGGGTGCCGGAATTGACTTCGCGCGACAGGACGACGATGGGCAGGTCGCTGCCGCCGATCTCCTGCCAATTGCGGACCGAACCGGAAAAGATCGCGGCCAATTGGTCCATGGTCAATTGCGAAAGCGGGTTGGCGGGATGGACCACGACGGCCAAACCGTCCAGGGCGACCGTGATCTGCTTGGGCTGAAAGCCCTTTTCCTTGGCCATGTCGATCTCTTCCGGCTTGAGCTCACGCGAAAGTTCGGCGATGTCGCAGGTGTTGGAAAGCAAAGCAGCAATGCCCGTACCCGAACCGCCTCCGGTGACGGCCACCGACACTTTGGGATTCACTTTCATGAACGCCTCGGCCCAGGCTTGCCCCAGGTTGACCATGGTGTCCGACCCTTTGATCTGGATGGAATTGGCCTGCTGGCTTTGCCGGCTGCAGCCAGAGAGCGCCAAAAGCACTACAAAGGAAAGGAAAATACCTGACAACATCCATTTTTTTTGTGCCACTTTTTCCTCCTTTTTCTTGTTTTCAAATGAGTGAGAGCGCGATTTGCTGAATACGATAGAACTAATTTTACTAATAATGGGTTTTTTGTCAAGTTTCATTTGTTTCCTCGGCGCCAGTCTACCTGTGAATTGTTAACGAAGAATAAGTTTTTTGTTAAGATCCGGTTAATTTTTCAAAGCCTGAATACCAAGAACCGATCAGTTGACTCAGCCAGGCAAGTGCAGCAACGAAATGCCATACCAGCACAAAGCCGAGATCAAAGCCGAACCGGGGATGGTCAGTATCCAGGCCCAGACGATGCGATAGGCCAAGCCCCAGCGGATGGCCGAGAGCCGGCTGGTGGCACCGACGCCGATGATCGCCCCAGTGATAGTGTGGGTGGTGGAAACCGGAATCCCTAGAAAAGTCGAAAAAAGAATTGATGAAGCCGCGGCGGTCTCGGCGCTGAAACCGTGTACCGGCTTGAGCTTAGTCATTTTCATACCCAGGGTCTCGATCACCCGCCAACCACCGCTCAAAGTCCCCAGGGAGATCGCCAAATAGCAGCTAATGACCACCCAAAAAGGCACATAAAAAGTGCTGCCCAGGTAGCCGGTGGAAAACAGCAGCATGGCGATGACACCCATGGTTTTCTGAGCATCGTTGGTGCCGTGCCCGATGCTGAACAAGGCGGCCGAAAACAACTGCAAACGGCGAAACCAGTGGTCGATGGTCTGCGGCGAACGCTTGCGGCATATCCACATGACCGCGATCATGATGGTGTAGCCAAGCACCAGCCCGATCAATGGCGCCAGGACAATAAAAAGTGATATTTTAAATAATCCCGAAAAAATCAATGATTTAATGCCGTTTTTAACCAAGGCAGCCCCGATCAAGCCGCCGACCAGGGCGTGCGAAACACTGATCGGAAATCCCATGTCCGTGCAAACATACGACCAGATGATGGCACCAATAAGGGTGGCCAGGATCATGGGCGCGTTAACTACTTTGTTATCGATCACGCCCTGGCCGATGGTTTTTGCCACATGCAACCCGAAAAGGAAGGCGCCGGCGAAATTAAAAAAAGCGGCCCAGAGAACGGCTTGGCGGGGCGTCAGCACGCGGGTCGAAATTACGGTAGCCACCGAGTTGGCGGCGTCATTCATGCCGTTGATGAAATCGAAGAGCAGGGCGAGAAACACGATGATGATGACAAGTATCAGCATGGCGATCCTTCAGCTCAAGTGTTTTCCAGAACGATCCCTTCGGTGATGTCGGCCACGTCCTCGCAGCGGTCGGTCGCCCGTTCGATGTATTCCAAGATGTCCTTCCACTTGATCAGTTCGAAGGGGTCCTTCTCCTCGCGGAAGAGGCGTGCCAGGGTGCTGCGGCGGATGTAGTCGGCCTGGTCCTCCAGGCGGTTGATCTCCACCGTCAGCTCCATGATGCGCGCCGGCTTCTTCAGGTTGCGCAGCAGGCCAACCATCTCCTTGACCAGTTTGACGCTTTCGAGAAGGACATGGCTCAGCTCTTTGGCCTCGCGCGGCACAGCGCAGGGGCGGTAAAGGTCGATGCGCGAGCTGGCGGCTTCGGCCAGGTCGAGAATGTCGTCCAAGCGGGAAGCCAGCTGGTGGATGTCCTCGCGGTCGATGGGGGTGACGAAGGTCTTGTGCAGATGCGACATGACGCTGTGCACCAGCAGGTCGGTCTGGTGCTCCAGCGACTTCAGGCTGACGGCGTGCTCGTTGTAATGGTCACATTCGTCGAGCATCTTGACCAGGATCTGTACCCCCTCAACCGTGTTGGCGCTGATCTGGTCGAACAGCTCGTAAAAAATTTCGTTTTTCGGCACCAGGGATTTGAACATGATTCACCTCAGTTAACCGGATTTCGGCAGGAGCGCCGAAGGAAACCGAAATATAACACAGCCTTTTTTCAAAGTCAAAATCGTTAAATTTGTAAAACAGGTCATTACCTTTTTTCTAAATATGCCTTCAATGAAGAGAAGAACTTGTGGTTGGCTGCAGGGAAAGGATACTTGCCCAGCTCCCCTATCCCGATCCAGGCGTGGGGCTGGCGGGTGCGGGCGCGGCCGGCCAGTCGCTTGCAGATGAAAACGTGCAGGACAATCTTGAAATGGGAATAGGCATGGCGGACCTCTCCCAGCTTAGATATTACATCCACCGTCACGCCCAGCTCCTCTTGGCACTCGCGGACCACGGCACGCTCGGGCTTCTCGCCGGTCCGGCACTTGCCGCCGGGAAACTCCCACAACCCGCCCAAGTGACCTATCTCGGGACGCTGCTGGATGAATATCTTTCCCTGATGGATAATCACGGCCAGCGCCACCCGGTGCGTCGGCACCGGTTTTTTCCTGCTTTTAACCGGCAGCGAACCCGCCAGGCCGCGACTGAAGGCGAAGCAACCTGCCCGCAGCGGGCAATCCTGGCAACGGGGATCTCTCGGCAGGCAGACGAGAGCCCCCAGCTCCATCAGCGCCTCGTTGAAGCGGCCCGGCTGTCGGGCCGGGATGATCCCGGCCAGGAAGGAAGCCACCTTGCGCTTGGCGGCCGACAAGGCAATATCGTCGGCGATTCCTTGCCAGCGGCAGACGACGCGCAGGACGTTGCCGTCGACGACCGGAAGGGTTAGGTTGCAGCCAATGCTCAGCACGGCGGCGGCGATGTAGTCCCCTACCCCTGACAGGGCGCGGAATTCCTCATACGTTTTCGGAATGCGCCCATGGTGTTTTTCATACACCTGCCTTGCCGCCAGCCAAAAGTTTCGCGCCCGGGAATAATAGCCCAATCCCTCCCAAGCTTTCAGCACTTGCTGCAGCGACGCTGTTGCCAAACGCTGCAGCGAGGGGAAACGCCGCAGGAATTCCCGGTAGTACGGCAGGACCGCGCTCACCTGGGTCTGCTGCAGCATGACCTCGGAGAGCCAGATGGCGTATAGGCCGCGCTGCCGGCGCCAGGGCAGGTCGCGGCTGTTGCGGGCGAACCAGCGCAGCAAAAGCGGGACCGAGGCGCCGGCGCGGTTGGCGTTCTTTTTCAATCTTTCCCGTCCTTGGCTCAGCGGCGCTTCAGCTGCTTCTCGATGTCGGCCAGGGTCAGGGTGACGATGATCGGCCGGCGGTGGGGGCAGAGATACGGGTTCTCGCAGGCAAAGAGGTCCTTGACCAGGGCGCTCATCTGCTCGGGCTGCAAACGCTGGTTGACCTTAACCGCGTTGCGGCAGGCCATGGCCGCCAGCAGCCGCTCTTCGGCCGGCAGTTCGCCCTCGGAGCCTTGCTGCAACGCGGCGCGAAGCGTCTCCTTGATCTCGGCTTCGGCCAGGAATTGCGGAAACGCCTTGATCTCGACGGCCGCGCCGCTGAGAAGACGGATGTCGAAACCGCTTTTTTTGAAAAACGACAGCTTTTCCTCGTCAAGGGCCTGCGACTCGGCCGGAGACAACTCCAGCAGCAGCGGGAACAGGGCCTGCGCCGCGGAGGCATTC
>JAPKZL010000132.1 GCA_026393795.1 Candidatus Aminicenantes bacterium
GTGCAACAGCTTTTCCTCCAGCTCGAATTTTTCGCTGATATCTTCCATCTGCAAGACCAGGGCCGGGGCGCCGGGCAGCTGGATCTTGTACATGGTCAGGCGCAGGACCTTCTCGCCGCCATCGGCGTGGATCACCGAAAAATTGTCGTAAAAACAGGGCTTGCCGCTCAGCAGGACCTTGAAGTAGTCCTCCTTCAGCGTGTGCAGCATCGGCAGGCGTTCGAACAGTTGCTTGTCCTTGAACTGGTCCAGCGGCTGGGCCAACATTTTTTCAGCCGCCGGGTTCATGGTGATGACCTCGGCGCTCTCGTTGCCGATGACGATCGCCGAAGGGGAATACTCGACGATTTTTTCAAAGAACTGCTGCAGCTCGCGGATCTCGTTGCGCTGGATCTTCAGCGAATCCGACATTCTATTGAAGACATTCGCCAGTTCGCCGATCTCGTCCTTGGACTCGAGCGTCATGCGGATGTCGTAATTTCCCGCGGCGATGGCTTCGGCGCCATGGGCGAGCTTGACGATGGGGGCGGTGAGCCTTCGGCCCAGCAGGATGCTGGTCAGGATTACGAAAAAGGCGATCAGCAGCGACGAGGTGACCAGGCTGGTGATGCCGACCTGCTTGGCTACCATGATCTTTTCAACGTTGACCGCGACCAGGATTTTCCCCACTTTTTTCTTCTGGTAGTCGTCCACGGCGAAGGAGTCCAGCAGGTAGCGGTCGCTCCCCGGCCGGAAGCGGACCATGTCTTCCGGGTTGGCCGCGCCCAGGCGCGGGAAAATCATCTCGCCGTTGCTGTCCACCAGAGTGGAGGTGACCGGACGCTCCAGGGCGTAGACCATGATGTCGGTCCGCGATTTTTCCTTGAGCTGATCGGTGAATTCCAAGTTGAAGGGGATTTCCAGCAGCAGCGATCCCTTGAGCCCGAGGGTTTCCTGGTCGATGATCGGCGACACGGCGGCCATGCACAGGTTTTTGTTGACCAGAAAAATCCCGGCCTCGCGGATCAGCGGGTCCCGCTTCTTGTTCAAGAAGGTGATCCGATCCAGGTTTTCCTCGCCAATGTAGCTTTCCGACGAATTGTCATGGCTGACGACGATCTTCCCCGCCGGATCAAGCACCTTGATGTTGATGTTGGGGAAGAAGAAATTCTTGAATTCCAGGGCCATGGCCAGATCGTCCGGCCGGTCCGTATTTTCGCTGATCTCCTTCAATTCCGACAGGAACAGCGCCTTGCGCACCAGGTCGCTCAGGTTTTCCAGAAACACGCTTTGCGTCAGTTTTTTGGCGGCGGCGATCTCCTCCCGGGCCATCCTTTCGTAGCGGCGGGAGATGGAGATGATCGAAAAATTCAGGGAGATGACCATGGAAAGGACGGCGATGAAAATCAGCGAGAGGAGAAGCTTGGCTTTGATCTTCATTGCGGCGACAGATCGAAGAGGAAGACCTTCCCCAGCGGATTGGGCTGCACGCGGCCGATCCTCTGGTTGAAGATGATGACCCGCTTGTCCTGGTACATGGGAATGACCAGCCCGTCGGCAATGATGGTGCGGTTGATGTCGCAATACAGGGATTCACGTTTTTTCGCGTCGCGTTCGCACCGGGCCGCCTTCAGGAGGTTGTCCAAATCAAGGCGCTTGGCGCCGGCGATGTTGGCCAATCCCTGCGCCTGCAGCTGCGCCGACAGCAACGGGAATATCATGCTGTCCGGGTCGGGGTAATCGGCGACCCAGCCCGCGTAGGCCAGATCGTATTCGCCCCGGGCGATCCGCGCCGCCAGAGCCTGGACGTCCAGGCGAGTGAGTTTCACGCGGATGCCGATCTGTTTCAGGTTTCTGGCATACATGGACAGCAGCTGAAAGAGCAGCCCGTCGTCCTTTTGCAGGAGCATTTCCAGCTGGATCTCGCCGCTGATGCCCTCTTTTTTCAGCAGGGCCCGGGCTTTGTCCAGGGAAAATCGGCTGGCCGGCGCCTGGCCTTCATCGGCGACCAGTCCCTTGGGCAGCAGCGTATGGACGGGCAGCACGTAATCCTGGAACACCAGTTTCAGCGCCCGCGGGTCCCAGGCGCAGCCCAGGGCTTGGCGAACCCCCTTGCGGTGCAACGGCGGCCTGGCGGCGTTGATGACGAGAAAGGTCACGGACAGGTACGGCGTGGCCGTGATCCTGACCCAGTCCTGTTTTTTATAGCTGACCATTTTGGATATCGAGTAGGTGTTGAGGATGTCCAATGTCCCCTGCTGGAACGAGTTGTTCAATACTTCGCCCCGGGGTTCGATGGTATCGATGTATTGATCAATCTTGGGCCGGCCCTGCCAATAGTCCGTGTTGGCCGCCAGCACCAGGCGTTTGTTCCTTTGCCAGGAATCCAGCCGGAAGGGGCCTGAGCCCACGGGCTGGTGGGCGAAATCGGCCCCGGCCTTTTTGACGGCGCTCGGGGAGACAATGGCGGCGCACTCGACGGTCAGCGTGGCCAGGAAGGGGAAAAACGGCTCGCTGAGGATGAATTCCACTTGCTGCGCGTCTATTTTCCTGACCGTTTTTAAAAAAGCGAATATGTCGGCAAACAGGGGAAAATCGTGATGGCGGTTCGGATTGGCCGGGTCCATTTGCCTGAAAAAGGTGAAGACGACGGCGTCGGCGTCCAGGGGGGTGCCGTCGTGAAAGCGCACGCCGCGGCGCAATTGGAACGTCCAGGTCAGGCCGTCTAGGCTGGTTTCCCAGCTGACGGCCAGCGACGGTTCGATCTTGGCTGTCTGCGGGTTGAAGCGCACCAGGGTGTCGAAAATGTTGTAGACGTAGAAAGCCGATGTGTCGTCCCAAGAGCGGGCGGGATCGATCCCCTCCGGTTCCCGCAGGCTTCCCGAGCGCACCACGCGCTCGGCGGCCAGCGGAACGGTCATGACAACGATCAGCGGCAGCAGAGCGGCCAGAACCCTTGTTTTTATTTTCATTGATTAGACTCCATGGTAACGTCGCGGAACAGGATCTGCCCGAGGGGAGTGAAGCCGAGGCCTTTAATTTTCTTGTTGCAGGCTACGGTGTCGATCGGGTAGCACAGAGGGACCCAAGGTACATCTTTGCTCAGGATAGCCAGCGCTTCCTCGTAGATCTGGCTGCGCTGGCGTGCATCCATGGTGGTCTTGCCCAGGTCGAGCAGGCGTGTCAGCACGGGGTTTTCGTAGAAGAAACGGTTGCGGTTGCCGGGCGAAAAGGTGAACAACGGGTAAAGGAAAAAATCGGGATCAGGATCGGTCGTCCAGCCCATGAGCAGGAGGTCGTGTTCGCCGCGGTTGGCGATGCGCACGAGCTCGGTGAAGGGAAGCCTGATTTTCTTAATATTGATTTTTATTTTCTTGGCGTAGATGGCCAGCAGGTCGGCGATCTCCTGGATGCCCTCCTGGCCGTCTGGGAAGTACAGCGTGCAATCGAAGCCGTTTTCCAGCCCTTCTTTTTTCAGCAGGGCGCGGGCGGCTTTCAGGTCGAAGTCTGGTGACGGGGCGGGATTGCCGGCGGGATAAATTGGCGGCGGCAGGGGCGAGTAGGCCGGTTCGGCCAGCTTCTGGTAAATCTGCTTGATCATGCTTTCCTTGCTGATGATGTGTAGGAAGGCGGCCCGCACCTCCCTGCGGTCGAAAGGCTTTTTCCTGGTGTTGAAGCCCAGGTAACGGGTGGAAATCGATGGGTTTCTTAAAATGGCGATCTCATTACGCAGCGACAGTTCCTCGTACTCCTTGGCCGACTGAATGACGGTCATGTCGGCGCTGCCGTTCTTGATCTGCAGCAGCCGGCCCAGGGAGTCGGGCATGACCTTGAAGATGATCTTTTCGGAGTTGCCCGCTCCCGCCCAGTAGTCCGGATTGCGGGTCAGGATCAGCGATTTGCCCTTCGACCAGCTGGAAAAGCGGAACGGCCCGGTGCCGACCGGGAAATATGGGGACGCCTGGCTGGCGGCTGGAGCCTGGATAAAGGCGGCGGTATCGGCCAGGGCGATGAGAAAGGGGGCGTAAGGGCGGTCGAGGCTGATGTCGACGCTGAATGGGTCAGCGCTGCGGATGTCGGTGATGAAGGAGAAGAGAAAACTCAGGCGCTGGTAAAGGATCTGCTTTTTCCCGAGCCGGCTGCGGAAGGTGTCGAGGACGGCGCGGGCGTCGAAGGGGCTGTTGTCGTGGAAGGTGACGCCGCGGCGCAGGATGAAGCGCCAGTGCCGGCCGTCGTCGCTTACATTCCACGACGTAGCCAGGCAGGGCTCGATCGCGGTCGTGTTTTTTCTGAAGCGCACCAACCCTTCGAAGATGTTGGCCAAAATTTCGGTGGAGTAAAAATCGTCGACTTGCCAGGGATTAAGGCTGATGGCGTCGGCCGGACGCAGGTAGATGATGGAAGCCCCCTCGCCGGCGGCCGGAATACTCCCCGCCAGCGCCATCGCCAAAATCAAGGCCACAATTCTCATTGTCAAGATTATAGAATATCTTTTTATTATTTTCAATTTTTATTGCCAACCGCCACCGCAACGGCGCGACATGACGCAAACGGCCTATTTCTTATCCGCGAGCAGCGCCTGCATCACGTTGTTTTTCCCGGAGCGCTTGGCTTCATACAGGGCTTGATCGGCAATGTCGATCAGCTCGCTCACGTCGCGGATCGCGTTTTCATATTGGCAAACTCCGGCGCTGATGGTGGTCTTGATCTTGAAGTGGAGATGATTCAGGGCGAAGTCCTCGACGTTCTTCCTGAGGCGGATGGCCAGCTGAAAGGCGCCGTCGATGGTCGTCTCGGGAAGGATGACCAGGAATTCTTCGCCGCCGATCCTGCCGGTGATGTCCTGCCCGCGCAGTGTCTGCGTCAGCAGCTCGGCAAAACTCTTCAGGTATTCGTCGCCGGCCAGATGCCCGTAGTGATCGTTGATCTGCTTGAAATCATCGATGTCGATGATGATGATGCTGTAGGCCCTGTTGCTGCGCCGGGCGATGCGGCTGATGCTTTCCAGTTCGTTGATGATGAATCTGCGATTGTAGAGGCCGGTATGGCTGTCGCGTACGGCGTAATTGAACAATTTGGCGTGGTACTCTTTTTCGAGCTCGTCGCTGTAGCTCAAGCTCAGCACGGTGTCGCCGACCTGGATCTTGTCGCCGCCGTGAATCGGGGACTCTTCAATCCGTTCGCCGTTGACGTAGGTGCCGTTGGTCGAGTCCAGGTCCTTGATGGTCACCCGTTCGACGTCCTGGCTGGTTTTGCTGATGGAGATTTCGCAATGGACCTTGCTGACCTTTTCATCGCTGATGGCGATTTCGTTGCCGTCGTCCCGGCCGAGAAGGGTCGTGAGTTTTTCCAGCAGGAAGTGCTTGCCGAAGTCGATGTCGTTGCCGCCGATGACGGTCAGGATGATCGAGTGCTCGATTTTCTGCAATCCGTCGGGAAGGATGTCGAACTTGCGGTCACAGATTGTTTTATCCCACGAATCGATCATCTCTGCTTGGCACCTATCCTTTTGTCATATAAATTATCTTAACATCTTTGTCAAAAAAAAACAATAAGCGGGAGCAGGCCCGCCGCGGCCGCCTGCCAGGGGCCCGGTGCGCCGGGCCCACCCAGCTTATGGTTCCGCGAACCGCTTCAGGTCGTCCCGGGAAAAGATCCATTCCGGCGTCGCCAGCGTAGCCCCGAAGTCAACGGCGTACCAGGGACCTTTTCCCTGGCGGCCGCTGCCCGGATTGCGCAGGATCTGGATTTCCTGGGCCGGCATGTAGCTTTGGGCCAGAAGAAAAACCGTCGCCCCGGCCTGACTGTCGACGGCCAGGTCGACGACGATGACGGCGTGGCCGGGAGAACCTCCCTGGATGAAGACATCGCCGATCTGCAGGTCGGCCAGGCGCGCAGGTTTGAGCTCCCCGGCGAGCGAGCGCGTCCCGGCATAGCTGAAGACGGCTTCCAGGTAGGCCCAGAAGTCGCGGTAAGCGTTGGCCGGGCCATGGGCTTGAGTCCAGTGCGCCCGGTTTCCTTGGACGACGATCCGCTTCCCCCGCATCCACTCGGAATAATCGGCGCGGAAGCCGTTGCTGAAATTGAAGTGAATTTCGCCAAAGCGCCCTTGCCGGTAGAGGTATTCGGCGCGTAGGCGAATCACGGCGTCGGCGCATTGCTGGAGATCCTTGTCGCCGATGGCCAGGTCGACCACGGCGTCGTAGATGTCGGCATTCGTCTTTATCCGGCCGTCGTAAAGGCGTACCAGCGCCGGGTGGGGCTTCAAAGGCAGCCGACGCAGGTAGGCGGCGAAGGAGTCCGCCTCGACCTGGACGCGGGCAAATCCGGGCGGTACGCGGAAGCGGCTTTCAATGGTCGAACCAACGGGATCGATCCAGGCGTCGGAGCTGTTTTCAGGCAGAGGCCCGGAAAGCGGGCACCGGGCCGGGGCAGGAGAGGGCGCCAGGACGAGGAACCATAAGGCCGTCAGCAGGGCGAGGGGCCGCCGCTTGTTTGTGCTGGAGCGATTCTTCGGGGCCATTCATTCATTATAGCGCCTTTTTTCCGTTTTGCCACTCCATCCGCTTCAGCGGAGAAAAAAAGGTCGGTCCTTTTTTCGGGCATTGACTATCCTACCTGCATTTGCTGGCAGCGGTCCTTGACGATGCGCGAAAGTCTGTACAGGTAGATGTCGCTGCGCCTTGTGCGCTGGAGATCGCCGCGCTTGATTTCGAGCCAGAAAAGGGACAGTTTTTCCAATGCCTGGCACGAGGCGGCGATGGTTTTGGCGACGGTGCCGTTGTCCTGGCCGACCAGCTTGCGCAGCTCGCGGTTCTTGCTGAAGATCTGTTCCTGGTAGTCCCAGACATTGCCGTCGTTGAGCGAGCCCAAGTTGTTGATTTCCCTGAAAACGGCCCCTCTGACGTCCTTTTCCAGCAGCAAGTCCACCTGATAGCGGATGAACTCGCGAAACTGTTCGGCCGGGTTGACCGGCACGGCGGCGATGTCTCTGGGATCGGGGATGTGGGACAGGAAGCCGAGCAAATATTGCAGGGTCCGGCTGACTTGCTCGCTGCGCTCCTGGTTTCTGAAAAATTCTTCGAGGGTGGCGGCGGATAGCATTTTGTCGGTTCGCTCGGACAATACTTCAACCCAGTGGCCCTCTGTTTTTTTAAGGAAGAAACTGGCTTCCTGTTTCAGCAAATCCACTTGCTCGGGATCATCCGGGATTTCAGCAGCGAAATTTTCAATAATTTTCATTTGTTTTCAATTTGGGCTCATAATTGACCTTCTTCGGCAGATGGTCGACTTTGAGAAGTTCTTCCACCGTGATGCAGTCTTTCTTGAAAAACAGGCAGCCGCACTTTGGGCAAACCTCCGGCAATTCGTGCGGCGGCTGGTAGTCAAATTGGCATTTTTCGTCGTAGACCTCCTCGAAAAGAAGCTCATTTTCATCGGCGGGGCAGTAATAGAGGGTACGGGCTTTCATTGCCTTACTCCATTGGCAGGAAGCGGCCTTGCCGGGTGAAGGGCGATTTCTGCCGTTGATCGCTATGCAAAACAGGTGCCAATTACGCTTACATCCTGAAAGTCAATGTGGACAAGGTTTTTTGCGTTCCAAAGCCGAAATGCCGCTGTGCCAAAGTGTCTCATTTTGGAACACACGCCGCTGTTCCATAAAAGAACCCTCGCCGGCAGAGTATTTTCAGGGCCATCGGATGTCCCATTTTGGGACAGGAAAGGGCATGATGGGACGACTGGATGCAAAAATACCACTATGGTTGCAATTCACATTTGTATGGGGTATGATAAAAGAGCATCGGGTATTGGAAAGAAAGGGAAAATCCATTTCCCGGACCGGCGCTTGCCAGGAGGAGCATGATATTTTTTAGAATGCCGAAGATGATCATCGGCAACCGCACGCTGCCCCTGCCGATCATCCAGGGCGGCATGGGGGTGGGAATTTCCCTCGCCAACCTGGCTTCGGCCGTCGCCGAGCAGGGGGGCATGGGGGTCATTGCCGCCAACGGCATCGGCATGATCGAACCCGACTACTACTCAGACGGCCGGGCTGCCAATATCAGGGCCCTGCGCAGCGAGATCAGGCGGGCCCGGGCCATGAGCAAGGGGCTGATCGGCGTCAACATTATGGTCGCGGCCAACGATTTTCAGCAGCTCCTGGATACGGCCATCGAGGAAAAGGTCGACGCCCTTTTCATGGGCGCCGGTCTGCCGATCAAGAACATCCCGATAGCCAGGATCCGCGCCGCCAATGTGCTCGTCGTGCCCATCGTCTCCTCCGGGCGTGCCGCCGAGCTCATCTTCAAGTACTGGCAAAAAACATACAACGACGTCCCCGACGCCGTGGTGGTCGAAGGACCCCTGGCCGGGGGCCATCTCGGCTTCAAGGCCGAGACGCTCCGTGACGCGGACCAGGCCCTGGAAGTTCTCGTTCCCCAGGTGATCGCCGCTTTGGAAAGATTCCAGGGATGGCCTGCGCCGCCGAGGACATCGTCATCATCAAAAGCCCGGTTGGCCTTCCGGGCCGCGCCATCCGCAACCGTTTCCTGGACAATGCCGCCGCCGGCATCCGCAACGTCAACCGCTGCGCCTGGCGCTGCCTGGACCAGTGCGACATCCGCCACGCCGATTATTGCATCTCGGCCGCGCTGGACAACGCCCGCCAGGGAATGTTGGACCAGGGATTCGCCTTCTGCGGCGCCAACGCCTACCGGGTCGAGCAGATCGTCACCGTGCCGGTGTTGCTCGATTCGCTCAAGCACGAGTACGAAGCCGCGCTGGTCAAGAGCCTGGTCACGCTGAAGGATGAGTATCTGCAGACCATCGAGAACCGGCTGGCCGGCTTGCGCCGCGACTACGGCCAGGCCCGGCAGCGGCTCTGCCAGCTCGGCGCCGAATACGGCCGGGCCTGGGAAAGAAAGATCCATTCGATCATGGAAGAATACCACCGGGTGCGCAACCTGTCCGACATGCTCAAGGATGAGTATGAAAGCGCCTTTAAAAAATTGAACCTTTTCAAGGAGCGCTTCCCGGAAAAGCTGGCCGAGTTGCAGGCGCTGCTGCGCCAGTTCCAGACCGATTTGGTGCTGGCCCCGGTGCTGTAAACGCAAAGGTTTTTAGCGCCGGCTGCCCCGGATGCCTCCGGGATGGCGCGGCTTGAAAAAAACTGTTAAAAATGTCATATCCATTCCGGAGGTCGGCATGAAAATAAAAATCTTTTTGATAGTATTGATCATTGTCCAGGCCGCGGCTGCCGCCGCTGAGCCTGGGCCAGCCCGCCGCTGGACGGCCGAAATCGAGTCTGGGGCGGTGTTTTCGGGCTATAACGACGCGCGCATCCCCAATGCCGGCGGCACGCTGTTCTCCCTTTCCGAAGACCTTGCCATCGCGGCCAAGCCCTACTACCGGCTGCGCGTCTCCTATGCCCTTTCGCGCCGCCACGAGCTGTCGCTGCTCTATGCGCCGCTGACCCTGAAGGCGGCGGGCCGCCTGCCGGCCGACGTGTCGTTTACCGGCGTTCTGTTCCCCAAGGCGACCGAGGTGGAGGGCATCTACACCTTCAATTCCTACCGCCTGACCTACCGCTACCGGCTGGTGGACAAAGCGCGGCTGCGCCTGGATGTCGGCTTCACGGCCAAGATCCGCGATGCCGAGATCGCCCTGGCCGGCGCGGCGCTGAATGCCTCAAAGACCAATGTCGGCTTTGTGCCGCTGCTCCATCTCCGCCTGGACTGGGAATGGAGCGACAGGCTCGGCGTGCTGCTGGAGGCCGACGCGGCCGCCGCCAAGCAGGGCCGGGCCGAGGACGTGCTGCTGGCCCTGAATTGGCGCCTTTCGCCGCGGACGCAATTGCGTTTCGGCTACCGCTTCGTCGAGGGCGGCGCCGATGTCGACGAGGTGTATAATTTCGCCTGGATCCACTACCTGGCCGCCGGGCTGGCGTTCGCATTTTAGTGATCCGCTGTTCAGCTTGCTGGGGTGACGCGGCGGCTTCCTTGTAACGCCTATGGCCGGCAATTATTTTTTTCGGAAAAGCGGCTGAAATTTTTTTAAAAAACTGTTACACTGCATCCATGCGGCAAGAAAAAATACTGATTTGCTACAACGAACCAGTCGGCATCTACGATAATTATTCGGGAAAAAGCGCCAATGCCGCGGAAATCGAGGATTCCTCGGATCCCGGCTTGACCCCCCAGGTCAGCGAGATCCAGAAGATCCTGCAGCAAAAGTTCCTCCAGGTCGAGACCCTCTCCTTCAGCCGCGATTTTGCCAAGGCGCTGCGGCGCATCCTGCAGCTGACGCCGGACATCATCCTCAATTTCGTGGAGGCCCTGGAAGGCGACACCAATTTCGAGGGCCATATCGCCGGCGCCTTCGAGATCCTGGACATCGAGTTCACCGGCAACCGCGCGCTGACCCTGGGCAACTGCTTGAACAAGCTCAAGACCAAGCAGATCCTGAGGTCGCTGGGCGTGCGCAGCCCAAGATCCATGCTGGCGCGGCCCAACGGCAAGCTCGAGGAAGGGGCGCTCAAGCTGAAATTCCCGCTTATCCTCAAGCTGAACAAGGAGGATGCCAGCATCGGCATTTCCGAGGATTCGGTGGTCGGTGATTTTGCCGGCCTGCAGCGGCAGCTGAAATTTTTATTCGACAATTACCGCCAGGATGTGCTGATCGAGGAATGCCTGCCTGGGCGGGAGATCAGCGCCGCCATCCTCGGCGACCGGGTGCTGCCGCTCTCCGAGATTTCCTATGCCGACCTGCCGGCCCATCTGCCCAAGATCGTCACCTATGAGGCCAAGTGGTCGCCGCACAGCGCCTACTGCCTGGGCACGACGCCGGTCTGCCCGGCCGAGGTGGACGAGCCGCTGCGCCTGCTGATCGAAAAAACGGCCCTGGCCGCGTTCAACGCCATGGATTGCCGCGACTACGCGCGGGTCGATTTCCGCCTCAGCCCCAGGAACATCCCCCATGTCATCGACGTCAATCCCAATCCCGACCTGTCGCCCGATGCCGGCTTCATCCGTTCGGCGTCCCGCGCCGGACTCAGCTATGAGGATGTGTTGTTCGCCCTGGTCGAATTCGCCCTGCAGCGCGGCAGCGCCAGCGGCCGCCCCATCGCCGAACGGCGAAAACACCTGGAAACCTATCTGCAGGAATTGAAAAGCTGAATGCCGACGGTTGGCGTTCCGGGATGCATAGCGCCGCTTTTGGTTTACTCGCTCTCGGGGATGATGATGTCTACCGATTCGAAGCCCAGCAAGCGGAAGAATTTTTCCAGCATCTGCCGTCCCTGCTCGGCGCTGTTCTTCAGGATCCCCTTTTCCCTGGCGTTGCGGTCGAAGATGCGCCGGGCGTCCTCGTGGAATTTTTTGCTCTCCTCGAAGCTGATCTCCCCGTCCTCGATGAAGGTTTCGAAGCCGCTGGGGTTGATGATCACTTCCAGTATTCGGGCCGGCGGCAGCTTGACCACGATCGACTTGTCGCGGCGGATGATCGATTTTTCGCTCAGTTCCGACAGGTCGAAGCCGGAGATCACCTCGCCCTTGGCGATGAAGATCAGCCGCTTGTCGGCGCTGAGCACCGGGGTGCGGATGATGCCGGTGTCGTAAACGGTTTCGTCGTAGAAAGTCTGGGTGAACATCTGGGCGATATTCTTCACCTGCTGGATGATGACCGGGGTTTCGTCGATGCGCGACTGCTGGATATGAAAAATACTGCTCAATGAAGGCAGTAGGCCGATCTTGGCCAGCGGGTTGTAGAGCATGAAGACGATGAAAAGCAGCAGGACGATCTGGAGGATGGCGAGTAGTCTTTTCATGGCCGCCCCCCTTTTCCCCTGAAAACGACATGCACTGCCTGGAAGCCCATTTTCTTCAGCCACGATTCGAGCAGGATCCGGGCGTTGCGCGCCGCCCGCTGCAGGAT
>JAPKZL010000133.1 GCA_026393795.1 Candidatus Aminicenantes bacterium
TCGTTTTCCCCACCCCGCCTTTTCCCGAAGATACGGATAATATTCTCATGATGATCCCCTTGTTGATTTCGCCAGACGTATTCTCTGGACAAAACCATAAGAAAATTGGCATTATACCAGATTCAGCCGCCTACTTTCAAATTGAAAAGAAAATCAATAACGTACCGAAGGCTTCAATACTGACAAAAGGATTTCTTGTAAAGGGTCTCTACGGCATGGGTGACCTTCAACTTGACTCCCGGCGCAGTCCGTCCTTTTTTTCTATTCATGGTTCATCATCTCCCAATTTCTCAATATCGCGGCCAGGAGTGGCACTCCGGCTAGAAGGAATAACGCGCCCAGGGCGACGAAGGCTGCGGAGAGGGAAACAAAATCGATCAAGCGGCCGAAGAGCGGTGAAATGACAATGAACACCATGCTGCCAGCCATGGAAGCCAGAGAGAGGACCGTGGCCCGGACATCGGAACCCACGGCCAGGTTGAGCCGCTCAAGCAAAACCGGGTAAGTCAAGTTCCAAAGCAGGGCGTTCGCCGGGATCAGGATGAGCAGCCATACGCTCGGGAACAGGCCGAGCATGACGAAGAACAGCGGGCTAAGCAGTACCAGGAACAAGGCTGCTTTGTCTCCAAAGCGTTCGCTGAAGACATGCGCCCATCCCCCCCCCAGGGCACCGGCCAGTTGGAAAACGGCGAACAGGACGCCGAACCAGCCCACGCCGATGCCCAGGCCTTGGTAGAGGAGGAAGTAGGCCCAAACTCCGGTCAGGTTGCAGGCCATGATCAGGCCGGCGAACAGCACAACCGGGCGGATGTGGGGCTTCTTCAGGCAGAAGCGGCATATGCGCAGGATATCCCGCAGCGGCTCATGCGAGCGCCGCTTCACCCGCTCGGGCTCGACCAGGGACAAGGCGACGAAGGGCATGAACAAGGCGGAAAAGACATTGACCAGGAAAGAAAGGCGCAGGAAGACCGCGGCCAGCAGCCCGCCGGCAACGGACGAGACAGCTGTTCCGGTCCGGGCGAAGAGCGCGCTCCTTCCTTCATAGCGCTTGTATTCCCCTTCGCGCTTGAGTTGGCGCAGCGAATCGAAGAGCATGGCCGAGTCGCATCCTGAGCGCATGCTGATGCTGACAGCCAAAATTACCTCGGCGAAGACAAAAGCCAAGAAGCTACTGCCAGCGGTGTAAACTGCCAGGCCAAGCGGGAAAAAAATCGCCCCGAAAACCAGTGTCTTTTTGCGGCCGACGACATCGGCCAGGTAGCCCGATGGCACCTCCAGAAGCAGGACCGCCAGGTGGAAGGCGGCCTGGATGGTGAAGATCTGGGTGGAGTTCAGGCCGTTGGCGGTGTAATACAGGATCAACACCGGAGCGATCGGCAAAAAATCGCCCAGGAATTTCATGGTAAAGATCTTCCACAAATTGCGGTTTATTTCTGTTGATCCGGTATTCGCGGTCAAAAGCGTTCCGGGAAGCGGCTTGGCTTCAGCGGACGAAAGCCTTGCGGCCTGCGTAAACCGCAGCGGCCCCGAGAT
>JAPKZL010000134.1 GCA_026393795.1 Candidatus Aminicenantes bacterium
CGGGAACTGGCCGATATAGGAGAATATTTTTTCCTGCGGCCTTTCGCGCACGGCGCAACTGTTGACGATGATCACGTCGGCCGCCGCCTCGCTGGCGCTGGCTTCGAGCCCCTTGCCCAGCAGCAGGTGGTGGATTTTTTCCGAATCGTTGACATTCATTTGGCAGCCGAAAGTCTTGATGAAAAATCTCATGTCCGGGAACTGGCCAGGAGAAGTTCGGCGGCTTTCAGCACATCGGCATTGATGGCGCTCCCGGCCATCAGCCGGGCGATCTCCCGGACCCGCTCTCCGTCTTCCAGGGGCACGGCCGTGCTGAAGGTCTGGTTGTTCTTGAATTCCTTGCTGATCAGGAAATGGCGGTCGGCGAAGCGGGCGATCTGGGGCAGATGCGATATGCTGATCACCTGGTTCTGCGCGGAAATACGGCGCAGCTTTTCGCCGACGAATTCGGCGGTTTTGCCGCCGATGCCGGAATCGATTTCGTCGAAGATGAAGGTGGTTCCCGATTCGTCGCTGCTGATCGATTTCAGCACCAGCATCAGGCGCGACAGCTCACCGCCGGAGGCTACGTCCTTGAGCCGCCCCGGCGCCTGGCCGGGATTGGAACTGAAGTAGAATTCGATTTTATCGGGTCCGTTCTCGCTGATGCTTTCGGCGCTGGGCTCGTTCTCGTCGATGCGCACCTCGAAGCGCGCCTTGGCCATTTCCAGGAAAGCCAGTTCCTTGACGATCACGGCGCTCAGCCTGGCGGCGCTTTTCCTCCGGCTCTGCCTCAGCCCCTCCAGCAGGGTCTTGTACTCGGCCAGCTCGCGGGCCATTTCCTTTTCGACATCGCTCAGGGAGAAATTCAGGTTGAGCAGTTCGTCCCTTTCCCGGCGCATGTGCTCGTATTTTTCCAGCAATGGCTCCAGGCCGAGCTTGTGCTTGGCCTTGAGTTTTTCCAGCCGGGACAGTTTTTCGGAGATGTCGTTCAGTTCGCCTTCGTTGAAGTCGACTTTTCCGGCCATGGTGTTCAAAAACTCCGATATCTCAGGAAGCGAATTGTAGAAGCGATCGATTTCGCTTTTCAAATGGCCGAATTCGGGGAACAGCGATTGCAAGTAGTCGGCGGCGGGGAGGGCCTGGGCCAGCAGGTTGTAAACCGACTGGTCCTTCTGGTAAAAATCCTGGATGAGCTTGTCCGATTTTTCCAGGATCGATTCGGCGGCGGCGAGGATTTTCAGGCGCTCCTGCCAGAGCGCGTCGTCACCCTTTTGCAAGTTGAGGGTTTCGATTTCCTGCAGCTGAAAATTCAGGTAATCGATCTTTTCCCGGGCCTGGGAGTTTTTCGCCAACAGCTCGTTGCGCTTGGCCTGCAAGGCGCGGAGCAGGCGGCATTTTTCGGCCAGGGCTTTCAACGTCTCGCCGGCTTCAGCGAACTGGTCGAGAAAAACCTGGTGGTTGGCGGTGTTGAGGAGAAAAGCATGGTCTTTCTGGCCATAGATGTTCAGCAGCGCTTCGGCCTTTTCCTTGACCTGGGCAAAGGGGGCAAGCTCGCCGTTGATGTAGGTCAGGGACTTGTTCCTGGCGATTTCCCTTTTAAGAATGATCTCCTCGTCATGCTGGACGAACAGGGCCTCGACGGTCAGTTTGTCGGCGCCGCTGCGCACGATGTTGGCCGGGGGTTTCTTGTTGATCAGCAGCATGATGGCGTCGATGAGGATCGATTTTCCGGCGCCGGTTTCCCCGGTCAGGATGTTCAGGTTCGGAGAAAAATCGAGGGTGGCTTTTTCCACCACCGCCAGGTTCTCGACTTTGAGGTAGGAAAGCATCAGTTCAGGTTGTACGGCGAGAGGAGTGTCTGCAGGTTGATGCGCCCATATCCCATATCGGTGTCGACCCCGGGTTTGTCGCTGGCGTTGACGTCATCGGCGGTGTACTTGATGATGGCCATGACCTGCAGGTTGGTCAGCAGCGGTTTGTAGGAGATGAGCAGCGCGATGGCCCCGGATACGTGGGCGGCGGCCAGCGATGTCCCGTTGCCCCAGTTGTAGAAGCGCAATTCGGTCGGTCGCGCCGGGTCGAAGGCGGCGCCGTAGACCCAGACGCCGGGCGCCACCACGTCGATTTGCAGCCCGCGGTTGGAGAATGAGGCCAGCTTGTCGTTGGCGTCGCTGGCGCCGACGGCCGTGCACAGCAGATCGTAGGCGGCTGGAAATTGCACCGCATTGCTGCCGCTGTCGCCGGCGGCGGCGACCAGGGAACAGCCCTTGTCAAAAGCGTACTGGCAGGCGTCTTTCAAAATAAAACTGTCGCTGTTGCCGCCCAGGCTCAGGTTCAGCACCTTGGCGCCATGGTCGGCGGCGTACTTGATGCCGGCGGCGATGGCCAGGTAATTGCCGTTGCCCTGGCTGTCCAGCACCTTGACCGGCAGTAGCGAGGCGTTCCAGCCCACGCCGGCGATGCCGATGCCATTGTTCGTTTCGGCCGCCGCCAGCGACGCCACCAGGGTGCCGTGGCCGTTGTCGTCCTGGGCGTCGGCGTCGTCGTTGACGAAATCGTAGCCGGGAACGATCTTGTTCTTCAAATCCTCATGACCTACGGCGATGCCGGTGTCGATGATGGCGATGATGATGCCGCTGCTGCCGGTGCTCCAGGTCCAGCCCTCGGTGGCCTTGATGTCGGCGGCACTCGTGCCGCGAAGGTTCTTTTCCGGGTAAAACACCTGGCCGTTGTTGAGCAGCGCGTACTGGTAGGAAAAAAATTGTTCGTTGGGAATCTGGGCATTCATCGATGCCAGGTAGTTGAACGAAACGTCCTGCACCCATTTTTCCGCGGCCAGGCTCTTTTTGAATCCGGCCAGGTCGGTTCCGGGGGTGGTTTCGACCAGCAGATAGCCAGAGTATTTTTCGCGGCGCAGGCTCTGGATTTGCCCGCCGTAACGGTTGGAGAGAAGATCGTTGGCGGCGGCCGTTGTCTTGGCGTCGCTGGCCAGCTTGACGACCAGCTGTCCGGGCACGAAACAGGCCGACGCCCCGGGCGGGGCGATTTCTCTGCTTCGCGAATCCTGGGAATTTCTCGGCCGTTCGGCGGCCCAAAAAAAGAATATCCCGGCCAAACCCAGCAGGAAAAGGTTTTTGATTTTCATGGCGAACCCCTAAAAGATGTATGCGACGGCCAGGGACAACTCGGTCCGGGCCAGCAGGCTGGCCTTGAAGGTTAATTCCCAGTTGTCGCCGATTTCAAGTACCGCGCCGGCCAGCGGCCCGATCAGGTTTTTTTGCCGGTAGATCATCTCCTGCTGGTCCTCCAGGTCGGCGACCGTTTCGGCGGCGATGAATTTCCCATGCAGCAGATTCAGGCGCGGGCCCAGGAACAAGGTCAGGCCCGACAGTCCCTGGTAGTGCAGGGTCACGTCCAGGGTGATCAGGGTGAAGGCGTTCTCCCCCGTCGCTTGGCCGCTGACCAGGGGGAGAGTCACCTCCCAGGCCTTGTTTTTTTCCAGGACGAAGATGAATTCCCCCCTGGCCTTTAGGGAAAAATCACCGCTGCTGAACGGTTCTCCGGCCAGGGCCGCGCCCAGCAACAAGCCCTGGAATTTTTGCCGGTCCCAGCCGAGGGAGAGCGGCAGGGCGGCGAAATAAAGCGGATCCCTGGCGTAAGCGAAATGGTATCCGGCCAGGACTTCCAGCGTGACAAATCCGGAGAAGTCCACCTGCAGCGTCAGCCGCGGAACTAACAAATTGAAGCGGTTGGCCGTTTCCTTCTCGCCGTAGCGGATGGCGATCGAATGAAAGGAAAACTCCAGGCCGGGAGTGAAGGTCAATTCAATCGGCTGCGACGTATCCTCGGCGGCCGAAATGGGGGAAAATACGATCAGAAAAAACAGAGGCAAGAACCAGTTTTTCATGGTTGCTCCTGACCCAGTCGAGCTGGATTGGAGCCTTAGATGGCAAATTCAGAATTTGTTCTAAAAAAAACGACAAATTCTAGAATTTGCCATAAGGCTCCAAAAAAATATACGTGAATCGCTTCCAAATGTCAAATGGTTTTCGCGCGCCGAAAATGCTATACTTCGGTCGATGAACAAGGGAACGATGCGCATTCTGCTGCTGCTGGCGGCCGCTGTTTTTTCCGTCAACCTGATCTTTTTCAGCTACGGCCAATGGCTGGTTCTGCCCTTGCTGGGAGCGGTTGGCCTGCTGGCGCTGGTGGTCGGCTTGGGTTTTTTCATTGCCTGGAAGTTGCGCATCGCCGCCGTCGGGATGCTCGAAGCCATGGGACTGGGATTGATGGCCACCACGGCCTATTTCTACCTGGTCGCTTCCTTCGGGATCCTGAACCGGCTGACCTTGGCGCTTTTTTTCGCCGCAGCCACCGGGATTTTGCTTCTGCTGATGCTGGGCAAGGACCGGCGCGCGGAAAACCTGGCTGAGATGAAGCGGTTCTTCGGCCGGCCGCTGCCCGAATTCGCCATTTTTATCTTCCCCCTGTTCTATGCCGCGCTGCCGCCGTCCTTCTACGACTCGCTGGTTTATCACCTGGGCATTCCCAACCTATACCTGCAGAGCGGCGGCTTTGTGGCCACGCCGCAGTTTATGTTCGCCAACACCTTCATCTATTACGAGATCGCCATGATCCCCGGCGTGTTCCTCGGCGACATCGTCCCGCGTTTGTTCCATTTTTTGCTGGGCGCGCTTTTTATTTTGGCCGTGGCCGACGAGGCAAGCGAAAATTGGGGCGTCAAGAACCGCATCAACCTGCTCCTGGCGATCGTCTCGCTGCCGATGACCCTGTTTCTCCTGGTCACCTGCAAGAATGACCTGAGCAGCGCCGTCTTCATTTTTCTGGCCATCCGCCAACATCTACGGCAAAATTCCAAGTTGTCGGCCGTTTTCTGGGGCTTCGCCGTGGGGATCAAGTACTTCAACATGCTGCCGCTGGCGCTTTTCCTGCTCCTGACCGGCAAGCCATGGAAAAAGGACGGCCTGAAAAAGCTGGCGCTCACGGTCTTCATCGTTTTTCTGGTCATTTCTCCCCTGCTGGTGAAGAATTACCGCTTCAGCGGCAATCCTTTTTTCCCGTTTTTTCAAAAATCATTTCCGAGCGCTTTCTGGGACAGCGACCGGCAAGCGCGGTTGCAAGCCGAAGTGGGACGGATCGTCCATGCCCCCGTAGATTTCATCAAATTACCCTACGACTTGTCTTTTTATTCCTTCGGGGCTGGGGGCCAGGTCGGACCGTTTTTCCTGATTTTTCTGCCGTTCCTGCTTTTGCGGCCGTTCGTACAAAAACAATGGCTACTTTGGGCCCTGCTGGTCTTGGCCGTCACCCCGTTCCTTACCGCCAGCATCCGCTTCGTCTACGTGGCGTTCGTCATGCTGGCGATCTTCTCCCTGCAAGCCTATGAAGCGGTCGGCGGCGCCGTCGCCAAAACGATTTTCTATCTGGTCATCGCAATCAATTTTGTAATGGGGCTGTCCCTGCTGGAAAGGATTTATCTGTCCCATACCATATTGAATGGTAAGTTTTCCAGCACGCAATACAAAGAGTATTTTTTCCCGGCTTACCCGGTGTTCGCCTACATCAATGCAAATGCTCCGCCCGGGGCCAGGGTGCTGATCGCCGGAGAGGCGCGCAATTATTACCTGAAGCGGCCGTATCAGGTCTCTTCGGCCATGGATTATTGCATTTTAAGAAAGTACCTGGCGCCAAGCCTGACCGCCGGCGAATTCGTGACCGCCATGCGCCAGGAGGGATTTTCCTATCTGGTGGTGAACCTTAGTGAAATGCAGCGCCTGCAGAAGGACTATGCGATTTTGACCAAGGCGGAACAGGAGAAACTCCTTTATTTTCTCGGCTTCCTGAAACCGGTGTTCCACCAGGGGTCGGTCAGTCTTTACAAAATCGGCGCTCCTTAGCGGACAGTGATTTCCAGCCGGTACAGGCGAAAGCCGCCGGGAAGACTGGAAACGAGGCTGGGGCGTAAGCTGGCGCAGAAGCGAAAATAATCGCCCTCGTTGATGTGATGAAAAGCCAGAAGTTTTTTCAACGCGTCGTTTGTCTCGACCACTTCGCCCAGCGCATAAATAGGCCGCCCGGCGGCGGCGTTATTTCCGAGCCGGTCCCGGATCGCGGCCAGGGAATTCCCTTTGCCCAGCAGCCAATCGAGGACAAGCACTTCACGCAGGGCAAAATAGGGAAGATAGATTTTTCCGAAGGCGTAGCCAGGGGGATTGCCGGTGATCACGATTTGTCCTTTCGTCGGAACCTGCTTTTGAATGGCCAGGGCAACCTGGTAGTTGGTGTTCCGCTTGATGTCGTTCAAGGGCAGTATGCCGGAAGAAAAATTGATCCACAGAAGAGCCCCGGCCAGGAAAACGCCAATGGCGTTGGCGATGAACGGCTTGAGGTCGTCCAGGACGGTAATGGCGATCAGCAGCAGGGGGACGACGGCATGGATCTTGAATTCGATGTTTCCCGAATCCCAGAATGAAAAAAACAGGAAAAACGGGACGAACCAGAGCAGCATGGCCCGCTTGAATGCGCTGCGGACCGGTTGGACAGCGGATTTACAGGCCAAGGCCAGCAGGACCAGAAAAACGGCGGATATCAACGTTGTCCAAATTCCCGCCTTGACCAGCAAGGCGCGCTGCAGGCCGGCCAGGGACGTGATGAAGGTCGGCAGCCCCGGCGCATGAAAGGAAATGCTGCGATAACCGGAATAGACATTGGGGCCGAAAAATATGTTGTAAATGATGCGCAGGACGGGCTTGCGGGCGAGGGCGGCATAGGCGCCGTAAAAGATCAGCCCGAAGGACAGGCAGGCCAGAAGGAACTGCAGCTGGCGGCGCCAGGGCGTTCGTTTTTGCAAAAGGTAGAAAAATGCGCTGGCAACGATCAGAACGTTGGTCAAATGGAATCCGGCCGACAGGACAAAACACAATGCGGCCAGAGGGAACGCAACCGTTTTATGGTCATGGAAAACCAGCAGGTACAAGCCGGCCAGCGCGAAAAAAACTCCCGGCATATGGACTTCGGCGTCGATCGCATACAGCCAGAACGAGTATGAAAAAGCCACCGCTGACACGCCGATCAGGCGCAACGCCGCGGACAGATTGATTTTTTTCAGCATCCGCTCCACCAGCACCAAGGTCAAGACGCCGAAAAACATAGAAAAAAGTTGCAGGTGAAAGAATTCAAGGACGCGGTAATGAAACACGACCTCCAGGCCACGGTAAAGCAGGTAATTGGCCGGGAAATACAGCAAATGGTGTATCTGGGTGACAGCCGGCCAATCGTGCTTTAGCAACGCATAGCGCAGGAAATGGCTGAAGACCGTGCCGTCAAAACTGTAGTTGACCGGCAGGAAACTGAAATAGAGCAGGGCGATCGCAATGAAAAGCAAGAGAATCACCAAGTTGGAAAAACGGCCTGAGCAGGCGATTCTTTTCATTTGGATAATTTAAGAGAAATGCATAAAAATTTCAATGGGCAGCAGCGCGATTTTTATAACGGAGCGTTCTATCCTTCATGGGTTTTTGAACAGCGGCAATGGTTCTGCGAAATAGCGGCTGAATATCAGGCGGAAATTATTGCGCGGCGCGAGCGACGGTTCGATCTGTCGTATATCTATACCGGGAAGATACAAGGCGTTAAATACCTTTACCTTCTCGGCCCAGGCGACCCGCCTTCCGAGCTTCCGTCGTCCCCGGGAACCCCGGTAACCATGATCGGACTGGATGATGATCACCGGCGGTGCCGGCGAATCCTTGCGAATCCGGGTAACGATCTGCGCTATTTTCCTGCTGACAAACATATACTGCTGCAGATAATAACGGGGATCGGCGTGGTCCCAGAAATGGTCGGCGGGTTCGGTCCCTCCCTGCGCGTCAAAAACGAACGGTTCATGGGGACAATAGAGGTGGACATAAATGAATTTGGGCCCAGGGCTTTTTACCAATTCAGGCAGTTTTTCAAATACGTGCAACACCCTTTCGCGGAAATAGCGCGGAGCATCCGGGCTTTGCCTTCGCCAGCGATCGGGTAGGAAGCGCAGCAGGGAGCGTTCGAACAGAACCCGATAAAAATCGTCAAAAAAAATGGAGATATGGACCAGTGAATAGTAGAAGCGTTGATCCGCGACATCCATGAACATGGCCGGTTCCAAAGGGATCTCGATGATGCGGTAGCCCCGCTGTTTCAAAAAAGAGGCGACGACGTTCCTGCGGATCTGCAAGTAGGGATCTTTTTTTTCGTCAAGCTCACCCAGGTTCAAAATATCCGCAATGGCCAGCTCGGTCAACTGGAAGCGGGAGCGGCTGTCGCGGGCGACGAAAAAACCCAGCTGGCGCAGCGTTTCAGCGAATTCGGAATTGTCGTATTGGAAGAGGGTACGTGCCGACTCCAACGAGGCGAACTCATCAAGAACGAAGCAGTAGATGTCCGGTTTGGCGGGTTGATCATGGAGTTGTTTCCGCAATTCATGGCCCTGCCTGCGTTGCTGCTGGTAGCGGTTGGCCGACGATTGCCCGTGATAGATCAGGATCCCCGTCACGTTCCACAACACCAGAAAAATAACCGCCAGCTGTAAAACGCGGTTGAGAATCGCGAGATTCCTGGCTGAACGCACCACGGCCCTGGACAGACAAAGCCACAACCCACCCGGTAAAATAAAGGCAATCGCATGAGCCAGAAGGGGCCGGGAATCGTCGGGCAACCATGTGGCGATCTGACCGTAATACAATCCGTAAAAATGAAAGAGCAGCAGGAATAAAAAGAGCAGCAAAGACCGTTTGCCGGGCGAACGTTCCACCACTCCGGCCAGCAGCCAGAAAGCGATGGCGATGGCCAGGGAAATGCCCAGGGCCTGGAGCACCTGGATTGGCAGCACTTCACGGATATTGCGTGAGTAAAGGAAAAGCACGGGATATAGGGAAAAAAGAAAGGGATAAATATACGCCTTATCGGCTTTTTCTGATCCCTGCGGCTGTGCTTCCTGCATGAAAGGAATTATATATTACTTGCGCCGCGGATTACAATTCGGGAATGAATGAACATGGTGGCACTCGCGGCATCGACTTCGAGGAAGCGGAAAAATCAACTCTAAAACAAATGTTCATATGTGATATAATCGTTTCAAAACATTATGAGGCACACTCTTTTTTCAATAAAAAACCCGTTGATCCTTGGATTGTTCCTGATCACATTCAATGTTTTGCTGTACCTTCCAGCCATGAAAGGTGATTTTATTTTTGATGACATTCATTTGGTGAAAAACAGCCCCATCACGCAAAATCCGAATTTTTTGAACAAGTTCCTCTGGCAGGCTTTCGGCGATCCCCTGGGCAAAGACGCCCGCAGCCAGGACCTGGAAAAAGGCATGCAATATTACCGGCCGCTGGTGTCCTTTTCTTTCTGGCTGGATTACAAATTATGGGGATTGAATGCGGCGGGGTTTCATCTCACCAACATGCTATTGCATTCATTGAATGTGCTTTTGCTGTTTTTGCTTGTCGCCCGCTGTTTCAATGATTGGCTCGCCGCATTTGCTGCAGCGAGCCTGTTTGCCGTATTCCCGACGAACTTCGAGAATGTGGCCTGGATCTCGGGGCGGACGGACCTGCTGGCGCTCTTGTTTTTACTCCTCTCCGCCCATTGTTTCTTCACATTTGTCCGGAGCGGACACAAACGGGACACGGTCACAGCGGCGCTTTTCTTTTTTTTGGCGCTGCTGTCCAAGGAAGCGGTGATTCTATCCTTGCTGGTCTACATTTACGCGGCTTTGATCTACGGGGAAAAGGGATCGTTGCATCCGAAAATCTATTTTTTGCTGACTTTCTCGATCGCCGTCATGCTTTTTTTTCTGTTTCGTTCCAGCGCCGTTGAAGTTCCACGCGTGAATTTTTCGATCATTCCGCCCGCCGCCCTGTTTTCAGGCATCGGCTTCTATTTGTCGCGCGGACTGTTTCCGTTCTTCCTGGGATTTTCGATCCCCGATGAAAAAGTCCTTCACGCCCCGGGCTATTTTTTATTCGGGATCGGTTTTTGTCTGTTTCTCGGCGGCGCCGTGGTATATTTTCTGGTTAAAAAGAAATCGCCGCCGGTATACCTTCCATGGGGCATGCTCTCTTTTTTACTGCTCCTGCCTTCGCTGTTCATATTGTTTTTTGAGAACCCGGTCTCATTGCTGGCTTGGCGCTTCATGTATTTGCCCTTGGCCGCGGCCGTCCCAATGCTGGCGGTTTTTTTAGCGCGACGGATGCGGCCATTTTTCTATGGTTTGCTCGTGACGATCCTGCTGGCTACCTTCGCGATCGAATTGCTCCCGCATGTGCGCCATTATGGGCAAAGCGACCGGGCTTTTTGGCTCAACCTCCGCCATCTGGAGAGGGAAAGCCGGCTCTTCCGCTTGAACCACGCGGCCAACCTGATTTCCGTGAATGAGCAAAAAGCGGCGGCTCTGCTGGAACCGTTCATCGCCGACCGGACGTCATTCATGGCGGATTTTTTCAATCGCCGCGCCCTGGAAATCGGAGCCTTTCATTTCACGGCCAGCAATGACCTGAAAAAAGCCCAATACTATTTTGACGTTCTTTTTTCGCGCTATGCCGAGCAGCCGTTGAACGTTTATTTCCAGTATGCCGTTTTCCTGGCCAAATCGGGAAATCGCGAAAAGGGACGGGAAATCGTCATGTACTATTTGCGCGTTTTTCCCGAGAACCACGAAGTGTTGCTGCATGCGGCGGATTTTTATTTGCTGATCCGGGATTATTCGCGGGCGCTGCAAATATTGCAAAAAGATTTCCGGCTCTTCCCGACGAACTTCGTTCAGGAAAGAATCGGGAAATTACAATCAAGCCCAGCGCCGGATTGAACCAAGGCTCGGCGGGCGGATGGTATTGACGGGCTACTGAATAGAAAGTCGTTCAGTGTTTTCCGGCTCTATTTTCCAGTTCTTGGCTGGATCTGTCGGTTTCAGCGATCAGCCAGGCTATGGCTCCCTGTTCTTCCGGCGGTAACATGCCTTTTGCCTTCTGCAAATCTGCCGCTGCCGACTGAAATTGTCTTTGCCCTAATTTTATGCATCCCGAGACATAGAGCTCCCAGCCCAAAGATGGAATTTCCGTCACCACGGCATTTTCATTTTCATGGAATTGCCACAGGGTCAACACATTCTCCCGCAATGTTTCCAGGTAGTTGCGCACATTTCCTTGTGGAGTGGAATATTCGAGGAACATATTGTTGTCATCCGAGGTCAAGTCCTGCAGGGGACTGCCAAATTTTTTTAGATATGATTCCAGGAAATGGTTGATCCCCTGCTCACCTAGAAGCTGCTCGCCCAGCAGGCAAAACACATTCTGGTAAGGCGAAATGCTCTTGATGAACGGCGACTGCTGGTCGCCGTTATATGCAGCCAATTTGCGGAATGGGATTTGCAGAGGTTCCTGCGCAGCGATGATGACACCCTGGCTGCCTCCGAAAAACAAGCACACATGGGGGAAGACATGGCGGACCGTGGCAATGGTGACCAGCACATCGTAAGGGGAAATATGGTGCAGCTGGACCCATTGTTGAAAGATGCCGTCCTTGGCCAGGTTTTTCTTGGCCAGCTCGTAAAACTCGACGCTGTAGAGAGAAGCGGCTCCGGCGAACCAGACACTGGAGATCTCCATGGTAATGAGATCATAGGGCTTCCGGTTCAAGAGCAGAAGGTTGCGGCCGTCCTCGATGCGAAGCGTGACATTTTTCTGGTCGAGCAGGTAACCGTTTTCCGCGGCAAAATATTTTTTTGCCGCGGCCACGATCCCCGGTGAAATTTCGGCAACTTCGATCTCCCGGTAGCCGGATTGCTGTACCACGCGGCCGCTCACGCCCGTGCCCAAGCCAATGATCAGCGCTCGCTCCTTTTTTTGGCTGAAAATAATCGGATAAAGGGCGAAACGGAATTGGGCCTCCATTTCCGGCAGGTTATCGCCCTGGAATTTGCCGTTGGTCCAGAGGGTTAATTTCTTTTTTTCATCCCCGGGGATATTTTCTTCCGTGACGGTGGTAAAGCCGCCATCCTTCTCCTCCCAGGAATCGATGACCGTGCCGTTATGCTGCCGGGCAAAATAAACATTGGTTCCCAGCGAGAGGTTGGTGAGGTTCCACTGCGGCAGCCAATAAATTGCGGCCGTAAAAAGAAGAAGCACACTTCCGCCAATAGCCAGTTTTCGTTTTCCCGGCCAGGAAATGAAAAGAAGGAAACCGTTGGCAACGGCCATCATGGCTATCAGGATACTCGCCCGGAAAGAACCAAGCAGCGGCAGAAGGAGAAAGCCCATGGTCAAGGTTCCCAGGATGTTCCCCAAGGTGTTAAAAAAAGAGATTCGGCCGATCCGAACCCCCAGAGTTTTCAGATTATTGGCATATAGCGAGGCAAGAAGTGGAAAAGTCAAGCCGACGGCAAGTGTGGGCAGAATCAGCAACGTGAAGCTTATAGCGAAACGGACAAATTCACGTTTGGGGAAACTGCTGGCCGTAACCCAGAAATCCTGCATATAAACCGGGACCTTGTCCCAACAAAGAAGTTGGAGCAGAAAGAATCCGCCGATCATGAATTGTAAAAGAGAGATGACTGCCAACTTGCGCCGTTGATCCAAAGCCAGTCTGCCGGCAATATAACCACCAATGGCTAGGCCTGTCAGAACGGCAATCAGCATAACCCCAAAGGCAAAGACGCTATTGCCGACGATCATGGCCAGCAGATGTGTCCAGACAACTTCTCCGGCAAATGAAATAAAACCCAGAACCAGGGCAGAGATGATTAATACCATATTCATCATTTCCGTACGATGGATGTTCCATGACGGTTCTTCAATTTCCAGGAAAATCACTTCGTTGGCCGGGGCGGGCGATAATGGAAAGCGCTTCCCAAGTCTCAGGATTACGAGAGCGATTGCCAGATTGATCAAAATGGCGATGGCGATGGTGGCCATCATGCCGAAATTAGGCATCAATACATATGTGGCCAGAAATGTCCCTAGCGCCGCGCCGATTATGTTGGCGCTGTAAAGACGGGATACATTCACAATGATTTTATTCTTAACCGTGGTCAAGTATTTGGTCAGCAAGGGCAAGGTGGTGCCCATGGCTAGGGTCGGTAACAGAATGACGGGCAAGGAAAAAAGAACGCGCACGAAGGTCAGATTCAATAATGTCAAGCTGCTGCTTTTACCAATGGAGACATAGATGTGTTCCAGCCAATTGAAAAGTGAAGGTGAAACCAGCAAAAGCATTCCCACCGACAATTCGGCATAGGCATAAATTTTTATTGGCGATTTCACCCGGTCGGCGAATTTGCCGCCCATGTAACTGCCGGCAGCCAGGCCGAACATATAGGCTGCAAGAACGGTTGTGACGGCCAGGGCTGTGGAGCCGAATATTAAAGATATTTTTTTCATGAAATAGATCTGATAAATCAATGCCGACAGTCCCGAGAGAATAAAAACCGTGTAGACCAATATTTCCGTCTTGTTTTTTTTTCTCAGTTTTTTGATCGGGAGTGCTTCCGCGGATAGTTCTTTTGACATCAACTTCTCATTCAGCCAATAGATGAAGAAGGTATAAGGTAGGGCGGCTATCAGATCAATGACATAGTGAAAGCGCAAAAACACGGTAGCCACGATCATTTGCGAAATGGGGAACAGCAATATCCAAAATATTTTTTTTTTGTACTTCCAGGCATAAAGCAATACCAGCAATCCCCAGGCTGTATGCAATGAGGGAAAACAATTGCGAGGAATAGCCGGGTGGGGAAAGCCTGCCACCTTGAAGTCGATGAACTCCGGCCCGATAGCGGGGAAAAGCAGATAAAACAGCCAGCCGACCATGCCACAAAGCAAGAATGATTGCGTGACTTTGCGCAACATGACAAATTCTTTTTTTACATAGAAAAATCCGGATAAGGCGATCGGATAAAACGGCAATAGAAAATAAAACAGGCTTAGCCAGATTAGCGGCAACCCGGAAATGTTGAGCGATTTAATCCAGGCGTCCGGATAACCGCTAAAAATAAAAATATCAATCTTTTTGAGTGTTGCATCAATGGTTTGTGGTGTAAAAAAAATGACTACTTTCAACCAGATCACAGATATAGGGGCAAAGGCCAAATAAATCCAATATTCCCGGCAAAAGAACAACGCTTCTTTCCAAAGTTGAGTTCGATTATTCTTCAGAAAGGCAAAAAACAGCAATAAAGAAAAACCATTGGCCAACAACAAAGCCAGGTTCAAATTAAAAAACAAATCTTTTTTATTGAAATTGAGCTTATAAACGATTATGGCGCTACCGATGGCGATCATAGGCAGCAGCCAGCGTAAAAGGGGAATTGCCAGCAATCGATTCTTGATGATAAGTAGTAAGACAAATAACAGAAGAAGTGCTCCCAGGATCGTTAAAAAAAATATAGCTGAACCTTCAGGGTTAGCAATGTCAAACAGCCAGAGTGCGAGAGATAAGATAGATAGTAATATGGTGATTTTTTCCCCTAGCCTGAATTTTGACATTTTTATCTCCTTGCCAAGCTATCCGGCACGGTGATATTCAGTACGCTTAAATTCATTCGAACCGCTCAGAAAATTTATTTCCTGTAATCAGCTTGATGCGTTCAATCAATGCGGGTTGCTTGGGGTTCATCCGCAGGGAGCGTTGATAGAAGGGCAGCGCCTCATCGGAGCGCTGCAGTTCGAAAAAAAGATTGCCGAGAGAATTGAGGATGCGGAAGTCGCCCGCCCCCTCCCGGGCCAGGGTTTCGCTCCTGTTCTTTCCCTCTTCTTCCTTTCCGGCCAGGAAGGCCAGCCTGATCAGCTGTAATTGTTCGGCGTACCCTGACGGCGACGCCTCCTTCGGCCAAAGTTCCCAGGCATGGGCGAAGTCGCCGCGCTCCATAAAATAGCGGGCCTGCCCCTTTCGGGAAAAGGATTGAAAAGCGTTTTGGATTTTATCGATCCGCGCCAGCCAGGCGCCCGCCTGCGGGAATGCAAACGCTTGGGCGGTTTCTCGGGCTCGGATCCAATCGGCGAACGCCAAGCAAAGTTCGAGGCGCATGGTTTTTGTCTCCAACGCCGGCGCGGCTTGCTCCAGCGCCCGTAGGGCCGCTTCGGCCTCCGCCCGTTCGCCGCGGGCCAGGCGGATCCTCAGGAGCTGCAGCAAGCGGTTCTGCGCCTGCAGCGGTTCGAGGGTCAGGACCTTGATTTTTTCCAGCCATTCCAGGCTTTCGTCGTAGCGGGCCTGGCCGCGGGTCAGGTCGGCCAATTGCAGGGCGATGGCCACGGCGGTGGAATTGCCCATGGGGAAGTTCAGGGC
>JAPKZL010000135.1 GCA_026393795.1 Candidatus Aminicenantes bacterium
CAAAGGCTCCCCCGATTCCATCGCGGCGTTCATCGCGGCGGATTTTCCGGCGGAGATGAAACAGGTGATTAAAGACATCTCCCGGGCCGGCGGCACGGCGCTGGCCGTAGCCGAAAAGACGGAGGCACTGGGCGTCATCCATCTCAAAGACATCGTCAAGGGCGGGCTCAGGGACCGCTTCACCCGGCTGCGCGCCATGGGCATCAAGACCATCATGATCACCGGCGACAACCGGCTGACGGCGGCCACGATCGCCCGGGAAGCGGGCGTGGATGATTATCTGGCCGAAGCTCGCCCCGAAGACAAGTTGGCGCTAATCCGCAAGGAACAAAGAGACGGTTACCTGGTGGCCATGACCGGCGACGGCACCAACGATGCGCCGGCGCTGGCTCAGGCGGATGTGGGAGTGGCCATGAACACGGGGACCCAGGCCGCCAAGGAAGCCGGCAACATGGTCGACCTGGATTCCAACCCGACCAAGCTCATTGAAATCATTGAGACCGGCAAGCAAATGCTGATGACGCGCGGCGCCCTGACCACCTTCAGCATCGCCAACGACATCGCGAAATATTTCGCCATCATCCCGGCCATGCTCATCGCTCTTTTCCCGGAGATCGCGCCGCTGAACATCATGAGGCTGGCATCGCCGCTCAGCGCCATTCTCAGCGCCGTGGTATTCAATGCCCTGATCATTATCCTGCTCATTCCCCTGGCGCTCAAGGGGGTCAGTTTTAGACCCATGAAGGCCAAGGCACTCCTGAGACGCAACTTGGTGATTTTCGGATTCGGCGGCCTGGCCATCCCTTTTATCGGTATAAAAATAATCGATATCATGGTTAATTTTTTTCATCTGGCCTGAGGAGTAGCGTAAAAATGAAATATGTGGCGGACGAATTCAAAAAGGCGGTATGGGCTGTCGTCATGCTGTCCATTTTGTTGTGCGGGGTATACCCGCTGGCCGTTTGGAGCATCGGGCAATTGTTTTTTTCGCAAAAAGCCAACGGCTCATTGTTGCAACGCGAAGGTACCATCATCGGCTCTGCCCTTATCGGCCAGCCATTCACCTCGCCCGCCTATTTCCACTCCCGGCCATCGGCAGTCGCTTATCCCGGATCAGGAGCCATGTCCGGCGGCAGCAACCTGGGACCTTTGTCCAAAGCGCTCAGCGAACAGGCGACGACCCGGATAACGAATTACAGAAAGGAGAACGGATTGCCGGCTTCCTTCCCTGTTCCCGCCGACGCCTTCAGTGCTTCAGCCAGCGGCTTGGATCCGCACATAAGCCCTGCCAACGCTTTGGCACAGGCGGCCAGGGTAGCCAATGCCCGTTATAAAAGCAAAGATCAGATCATGCAAATGATCCGCTTGGCCACGGAAGATAAACAGTTCTGGATTTTCGGGGAAAAAAGGGTTAATGTGCTTACGTTGAATCTGGCTTTGGACAAGCAAAAATAGTGTTATAATCATGGCCAACGTGGACCAGGAAAAAGCAAGTAAATTTCTGCGCATGATCAAGCGTTCCACCCAAGGCCGCCTGAAGATCTATCTCGGCTACTGCGCCGGAGTCGGCAAGACCTACCGCATGCTCCAGGAGGGACACAAGCTGAAAAACGAGGGGATCGACGTGGTGGTCGGGTTTGTGGAAACCCATGGCCGGGCGGAAGTCAGCAAACTCCTTGAAGGACTCGAGATCATTCCACGGACGGTCAGGGAATACAAGGGAATGAAAGTGGAAGAAATGGACGTGGACGCGCTGCTGACCAGAAAACCTGCCGTGGCGCTGGTCGATGAACTTGCCCATAACAACGTGCCAGAGAGCCGAAACAACAAACGTTACCAGGATGTTCAGGAAATCCTAGCCAGCGGCATCCATGTGATCACCACATTGAACGTTCAGCACATGGAAAGCCTTTTCAATACGGTTGAAAAGTTTGTCGGAGTCAAAGTATGGGAAAGGCTTCCCGATTCGGTGATCGGCGAAGCAGACCAGATCGTCAATGTCGACCTGACCCCGGAGGACCTGAGAAAAAGGCTCGAGGAAGGCAGAATATATAAGGAAGACAAAATTCAGACAGCTCTAAAAAACTTTTTTACCCAGTCCAATCTGGAAAAGCTCAGGGAACTGACGCTGCGGGAATTGGCCGCCCAGATCGATACCCGCCGCAAGGATCCCGAAAGCGACGAGAGCACGGCCATGCCCGATCAGATCATGGTATGCCTGAGTTCGCGCGGCCCGAACAGCGACCTTTTGCTCCGCTATGCCTCGCGCTTTGCCGGCCGGCTCAACAAAAACTGGTATGCGCTGTATGTCCAGACGGCGGCGGAAGATCCGCTGCACATCACCGTTCAAACCCAGAACGCCTTGGCCCATACCCTGACACTGGCCAAGCAACTGGGGGCAATCGTTTTCACCTACAAGGGCGAGGACCTGGCCAGCACCATCCTCCGCTTCGCCCGCGAATATCACATCGGGCATATTATCATCGGAACTCCGAATCGGATCTCACTCTTCCAGAGACTGCGCTTTAAAAAAACCCTTTCTGAAAGGTTGATCCAAGAAGCGAATGGCATCAATGTCGTCGTAGCGAACATCCAGCACAGTCATTCCGCTCTGGAAGGATTTACGGCAGAAAATTCACCGCGCATCCCGGCTAAAAAGATTAGGTTAAGCGACTTCCTATCAGAAAATCACATCCTTATCTGGGAGCGCCTGGCCTTGAAGGAAGAGGTATTGCGAGACCTGTCCAGGATCGCCTGCAGTTCGGATGAAGAATACCAGGGAATATTCACCCGCCTGCTGCTCAGGGAAAAAGAAAGTTCGACATTTTTCAACGAAGGGGTAGCCTTCCCCCACCTCAGGTTGGAAGATGATTCACTCCCTAAGATCGCCCTGGGCATCCTCCATCAGGGGATCGCCGATGTGGCCACGATGGAGCCGATTCGGCTGGTCTTTCTCATCGTCACATCCATGCGCCAGAGCGATATCCAGGCAAAGCTGCTGGCCGCCGCCAGCAAGCTGGCCAGTAACAAACCCCTGGTCGGAATTCTGCTTGCGGCAAAAAATCCAGAAACGGCCTTTAATGAAATAAACAAATGGGGAAATTGACGGATCATTGCACATACGATACGATGTTTTTCCTAGTACCATCCACCCGGCATATGCTCTGAAAATTTTTCCGGCCTTTACCAGGATATCATTCTGCATTGCCACCATGCCGCTTCTGCAGCTCGCCATCCACGGCCCGGCGCATGGCCCGGGTATGATCGGGCGTGGTGCCGCAGCAGCCGCCGATCACCGCTGACCCGGCCGCGATCAACTCGGGGACCGTCGCGGCCATGAATTCGGGGGTCTCGGGATAGCGCACGACGCCGTCGCGCAGTTCGGGAACCCCGGCGTTGGCCTGGATCAGCAGCGGCAGGGCGGTAAATTTCCTGAACTCCCTGGCGATGGCCACCATCAGCCGGCTGCCGTTGCCGCAATTGGAACCGACCAAATCGGCCCCGGCCGTTGCCAGCTCCCGGCAGGCTTTCTCGATGGTCACGCCCATGATAGTGAAAAAACCACGCGCCGTGGCTTCGAAGGTCATGGTGGCCGCCACCGGGAGGGCCCGGTCTACGCTGCGCGCCGCCTCGACGGCCAGTCGCGCTTCGCCCAGGTCGGACATGGTTTCAATGCAGATCATGTCGACGCCGGCGTTGACCAGGGCTTTCATTTGCGCGCGAAAACTGTCGAATAGCTCCCCTGCATCCGTATCGCCGTACGGCTTGAGGATCCGGCCGCTGGGGCCGCACGAGGCGGAAACGAAAGCCTTGTCCCCGATCGCTCGCCGTACCGCCTGCACGGCTTTTTCATTGATGGCGTCCGTTTGCCCGTCGAGGCCGTAAGCGGCCAGTTTCAGCGGCGAAGCGCCGAAGGTGTTGGTCTGGACGATGTCGGCCCCGGCCTCCAGGTAGAGCCGGGCGATCTCTTCCAGCACTTCGGGATGGGCCAGGTTGATGCTCTCCGGGGCTTGCCCCCCGGGCAGTCCGCGCGCCATGAGCAGGGACCCGATCGCCCCGTCGGCCAGCAGGACCTGGCCGCGCCCGACCCGGGAAAGGAGGGAATCCATCAGCCGACCGCAGCAGCCAGCTTTTTCACGCCGGCGACCGCCTGGGCGCAATCGTAGCCGTAGGCGTCGGCGCCGATCTCGTCGGCATACCCTTGCGAAACCGGAGCGCCGCCGATGATTGTCTTGATGCGGCCGGACAGGTTCTCCGCCTTCAGCCGCTCGACGACCTCCTTCATCACCGGCATGGTGGTGGTCAGCAGCGCCGACATGCCGATGGCCAGCGCGCCATGGTCCTTGGCCGTTGCCACGAATTTTTCGGCGGCGACATCGTTGCCTAGGTCGATGACCTCGAAACCGGCGCCCTTGAGCATGATGCCGACCAGGTTCTTGCCGATATCGTGCAGGTCACCCTGGACCGAGCCGATCACCACCCGGCCGCGGCTGGAAACTCCCGCGCTGATCAGCAGCGGCTTCAAGACGTCCATGCCGGCGTACATGGCCCTGGCTGCCAGCAAGACATCGGGAAGGAAGATGTCGTGGACGCGGAACTTTTCCCCCACCGTGTTCATGCCGGCGATGAGCCCCTCGTCCAGGATGGTTTTGGCGTCAAGGCCCTCAGCCAGTGCCTGCTTGACCAGAGGCGGGATGCCGCCATCGTCGCCGGACTCCAGGCTACGCGCGATCGCTTTCAAAATTTCCATGATTTTCCTCCGCTTTATACCGCCCTTGCCATTCCCCTTTCCCGGCAGGCTGGACTTTGACAATGGTCGCAAAAAGGATACCTTTCGGCAATTTGATGAATATCGGCAGCTCCAGCCACAAGTACCCCGGATATCGATTTGAGCGGAATCATCAGGAACCTTTCGTTCAAATGGATGTCGATCCTTTCCGGGCGCAGGAATTCAAACAGTTTTTTCTGGCCGCTGATGTGCCAGCCGCAATAGCCGGGGCTATACAAAAGTACTTTCAGAAAATGTGTCCCAAACTGGTCTGCTCCACCCTGCCGGGCGACCCAGGATTCAGCCTCCCTGCCGGCGTTGTCGGCTGCCAATGATGCCACGGTGTCGAGCATGGACGCCAGAGCGAAATCATTACTCTTGAACAGGCGTTCAATTTCCCGGCTGATCGCTGCCCCCAATGTAAAGGCAAAGAGGAGCAAACGCTCGGCGCGTGGGAAAATCAAACCAAGCGGAGTCTCGGGAGCGTTCAATCCCTGACCCGAATATAGGGCAGCGAATTCCGATTTTGAAATCGGCTCCAGCACGTCACGCGCTTCGCTCAAGGTTTTGTATATTTCCAGCGCCCGGTTCAACAACTCGGTCACTTTCAGCGCCGGTTCTGTGTCCGCTCTCATCCCCAAGGCGGCATACACCGATTCCGGCTCCGGCAGTAAACGATGTTTCGAAAAACCAATCATAATTCTGCTACTGGCCGGGGAGGCAGCTTTTCCATGCCCCAACGCCGCGCTTCCTTTTCCATCAGCGCCACCAGCTCTTTCTTGCTCTCGGCGGCAAGGCGCGAGGGCTTCCAAGCGCCGACCAGCCGTTCCACTTCCTGCTGCGCCCGCTGCCCCAGGGAGAGGCTTCCCTCCTCGCGCCAGCGCGAGAGGTTGGCCCGGTCGATGACCCGGCCCGGGACATAATGCTCTTTTTTCAAATAACGGCGGGTGTGCGTCGCTATCAGCAGGTGCTGGTCGCGCAGGAGCTCCTCAAAGATCGGGGCGGCCGGGAAATCCTCGCGCGGCTCGATGCCCTGCACGAGGCGCAGGGTCATGCCGCATATCTCGTTGTCCAGGACCAGTTTTTCAAGGCTCTGGCAGCTTTCGAAATCGAGCATGCCCGGCCCGGAGATGCTGTTGATCCCGGACAGGGCAGCCAGGGTGGCACCCATGGCCGTTTCCAGGCCGGCCTGGGCATCGAGCAGCTTGGCGTCGCTCAAGCCGATATAAGCCTGCGTGGGCAAGCCGAAATGCTTGCCGATCTCATTGGCCGCGCAGTCGATCATCTGGGTTTCCACTGCCCCCATCGGGGTGGTTTCATAGCGCACGTCGAAAACGGCCGGCGATCCGCCGTAGAGAACCGGGGTGCCGGGACGTCTGGACTGGCTGATGACGATGCCGCTCAGCGTCTCGGCCGTATGCTGCACCAGCGAGCCGACCAGGGTTACCGGGGCCATGAAACCCGAGAGGGGCATGGAGATGAACTCGACCGGGATGCCGCTGGCGGCGCAATCGACCACGTTCTGCGAGGTGATCTCGCTCCATTTCAGCGGCGAAGTCGGGCAGCAGGAAAAAACGGTGAGCGGCTTCCGGCGCAGCTCCTTTTCGTTGCCGCGCACGGCCAACTGCATGTCCTTCATCACCTGGAAGGATTCGATGGTAAAGGTCCCGGTTACCACCGGCTTTTCGCCGTAGAGCAGGCTCAGGAAGAGGCGGTAGCTGTCGGAAATGCGGTCGGCCACGTCGGCCGGAATGAAGGCCGTGCTCTGCGAGGCGATATGGGGCAGGCCGGCGAGCAGCTGCGCATAGCGCACGTAGTCGCTCGTAACGGGTTTGCGGATCGTCTTGCTCTGCGGGTCCAGGATATGCAGGGCGGCCGAGCCGGGGGTGAAATGGACATTATTTCCCGACAGATCGTGGGTCTCGTTGCCGAGGACATCGAACAACTTGAACGAGCGCGGCGCCGCGGCCAGCGCCTCGTCCAGCAACCGCTCCGTGTAGAGGACGTGGCTCTTGGCGAAATCCACCTTGGCGCCGTGCTCGGCCAGGAGCTTGAGCACGCGCGGGTTCTGCACCTTGGTCCCCAGCCGGCAGAGAATATCGCGGGCTTCGCTCACGATCCGGGCCAGCAATTCGTCGCTCAACAGTTTCAGCTGCGGTCTCAAGGCCATGTTTTCGCCTCCTCTTCCGGCAGCGCCGGCCAAAAAATTATAAAGAAAGCCTTCGGACCTGTCAACCGTTGAGAGGAATCACCCGGCTCCGGCGATGGAGCGCAACGCCTCGAGGAAACGGTCCACTTCCGCCGCGGTGTTGTACATGCAGATCCCGGCGCGAACCGCGCCACCCTGCTCCTCGAGGCGCAAATATTTCATGGGTTCAAGAGCATAGTAATTCCCGTCCCAGACATAGATCCCGGCCTCCCCCAGCTTTTTGGCGACGATAGCGGGGACCGATCCCGGCAAGGTGAAGCATGCCGTCGGCGTCCGCTGCGGCAGGCGTTCGCGGTCGGCGATCCCGTAGAGGCGCAGGCCGGGGATCGTTCGCAATCCGTCCAACAGCCTGGAAAAAAGGCTTGACTCATAAGCCGCAATCGCGGCCAGGGCCGCCTTAAGCCAGCGCCGCCTTCCCTCGGGGTAAGCGGCCGCGGTCCGTCCATGTTCCTTTCCGCCATCGCGCCCGAGCGCGGCGAGAAAATCGATGGCGGCGGCCACGCCGGCGATCCCCTCGTGGTTCTTGGTCCCGGTCTCGAAACTATCGGGCGCCCGGTCGCTGGCCGGCCGGACCTTGTACGGCTGCACGCGCTCCAGCGCCTCCTGCTTGCCGTAGAGGACGCCCGCATGCGGTCCGTAGAACTTGTAGGGCGAACAGGCCAGGAAATCGCAGTCCAAGAGCCGGACATCGATGGGCCGGTGCGGGGCATAATGGACAGCGTCGATAAAGGTCAGCGCGTTGTGTTCCCTGGCCGCGGCGATGATTCTCGAAACATCGTTGATGGTACCGAAGGCGTTGGAGGCGTAGCCCACGGCGACGATCCGGGTGCGCTTGTTCAGTACCCGCTCGAGGGCGTCCAGATTCAAGGTGCAATCTTCGGCGTTGATTTCCAGCCAACGGACCTTCGCCCCCTTTTCCTGGAGGAAGAGCCAGGGGGCGATGTTGGCGTCGTGATCCAGGCGCGAGACGACGATTTCGTCGCCGGATTTCAAGGTCCGGCCCAGGGCGCGGGAAAGCTGCAGCGTCAACGTGGTCATGTTGGCGCCGAAGACGATCTCCTGCCCCGAGCCGGCGTTGATGAAATCGGCCATGGCGGCGCGGCTCTGGGCGATGACAGCATCGCTGCGCCGCGAGGTGGGGAAATTCCCGTGCTCGTTGGCGTTGGCCTGGCAATAATACGAAACAACGGCGTCGATGACCGTTTGCGGTACCTGGGTGCCGCCCGGGGCGTCGAAATAGACATCGCCGCTGGCCAGGGCCGGGAATTGGCTGCGTATCTGCTGGACGGGATATTCCATGTTTTCACCTCGGCTTGGCGCTTTGGGCATCGCTCAGCAACGCATCAATGTGAAATTTTTCAGGGCAAGCGTGGCGATCGACCGGCCGATGCTGATCGACGCCGTGGCCGCCGGCGAAGGCGCGTTCAGGACATGGACCATGCGCTCCGCCTCCAGGATGCGAAAATCGTCCACCAGAAGGCCGTTGGGCTCCAGGGCCTGAGCCCGCACCCCGGCCCCGCCCGGCCGCAGGTCGTTGGCCTGGATTTCGGGGATCAGCCGCTGCAGGGCCTTGACAAAAGCCCGCTTGGAGAACGAACGGGCGAATTCGCCCAACCCCATTTTCCAGAACTTGGCGGCCATGGCCCAGAACCCCGGATAAAGAGCGAATTGGGCGGTGTCGCGAAGCGAAAAGCTCCATTTTTTGTAACCTAGGCGCTTGAAGGCCAGCACGGCGTTGGGCCCGGCCTCCACCGTGCCGTCAATCATGCGGGTGAAATGGACCCCCAGAAAGGGAAAGCGCGGGTCGGGGACCGGGTATAGCAAATGGCGTACAAGCGGGGCGCGCTCGGGGAGCAGCTCATAGTACTCGCCGCGGAAAGGGATGATCTGCAAACCGGGGCGGACGCCGCACATGCGGGCCACGCGGTCGGAATGGAGGCCGGCGCAATTGATCAGGTTGCGCACGCGCGCCTCGTTGCCGTTGCCAAGCAGCACCAGTTCTTGGCCGGCCTTTTTCACCCGCTCCACCCGTGAATGCAAGCGGATCTCGCCGCCGCCGGCGCCGACGATCCCGGCGTATTTCCGGCACACCTGGCCGTAGTCGACGATGCCGGTTTCGGCCACGTGCAAGGCCGCGATCCCGGCCGCGTGCGGTTCCCATTCCTTCAGTTCGGTCGCGCCCAGCCGGCGCAGCCCCTTGAGGCCGTTGGCGATCCCTTTTCTTTCCAGCTCGTCGAGGGCCGGGAGCTCGGCGGCGTGGGTGGCGACGACCAGCTTGCCGCAGGCCTGGTGGGCGATGCCGTGCTCGCGGCAGAAGCGGTAAAGGGCCTCGCGCCCGGTCACGCAATTGACGGCCTTCAGCGAACCGGGTTTATAGTACAGTCCCGAATGGATCACGCCGCTGTTGTTTCCGGTCTGGTGGGCGGCCAGCCTTTCCTCCGCCTCGAGCAGCACCAGCGAGCGCACCCCCGACTCGACCAGGGCCATGGCCGTAGCCAGTCCGACGATGCCGCCGCCGATGATGCCGACGTCGTACAGATGATCGCCCATGGCCATTGCCTCCAGGTTGGTTTTATGCACTATCTCGATTTTAAAGGAAAATATAACAGAAGCATCAAGGTTCGTCAACGAGCTATCGTAACACGTGACAAGTGACGCGTGACGAGTAACTGCAATATCTCGAAATATGTAGTGAATGCCTTTTCGCGTTACGCTTCACCTGTTACGCGTCACGAATGATTGCCCGCCACCAGCTTGCGAAATAATTTAATTTCAAGGTGCTAAACCTTTACTCATTATAGCAAATATGTTAATCAATTGAAGATTGCCGATATTGGGAGATAAGGATCTTGTTTATTAACTTTGAACCTTCAGCTTCACGCATTCAAGATATTGAAATATGGTTAGATAGGAACCACTTGGCAAATTCTAATTTTTTGGGACGTCAAATCAATGTTCAACCAAACTCAGGAATTAATGGCTATATGTGTTTTTATGTAGATAAATTCCATTTGGACATGAGCAGTATAACTATAGATCGTTTACCCTATTTACCATATTTATTTCACATCGAACAAACAGGATTAAAACCAAGGGATATTTCTTTCGGCGACGCTATAATCTGAGGTGACGTAAAAAGTCTTAAGTAATCTATGCTGTCAGTTTTTTAAACTCCATTTTTGGAGTATTAAGAAGGCATTGGTACCAGGTCTTTCATTATTACATCAACAAAGACAAGCCAGGGCGAGATGACGCAGGTGTAGGGGCACAGCGTGCTGTGCCCTCTTATCGAAAGGAATTGAATTGGTGCCGGAATTGAATTGGTGCCAGGTCTTACATTATTACATTAACAAAGATAACCCAATGTGGGAAACCGCAGGTGTAGGAGCCGTCGGGGTCAGGTCTCAACGGGCTGTTGCCCAAATCCGATAAATCATAGAAAGAGTTTAAATATTTTTTAGTGATGTTTTATTGAAAACAAGTCTATAAAATGGGACAATTTTATCATGGAAAATAGCTTGGAGAGCAAGTCAT
>JAPKZL010000136.1 GCA_026393795.1 Candidatus Aminicenantes bacterium
ACCTCCAAAATTAATTTCACTACTGTGGGGCGCTTCCGTCTATCCCCTTGAGCGGCTTGCGGAGGCCATTTTAGAGAAAAATGGCCGGAGTCGCTTCCCGGCCGGAATGCGGACGGGAAAAAGCGAAAGGGGATGGCGGAAATAGCCCCACTGGATTTAATAAAATAAAGTAAAAACATGGCGTTTTTTAATTGCATCATGGGCATTGGATGAACCCCTGCGACCAGAGGCAACCCCCGCAGGCCGGGTGGACGTTGCCGAAACAGTCCTCGTTGTTGATGTCAGGCAGGTCGCAGCTATTGCAGGTGGTGCAGGGGGCGAAGGCGAACTCGTCCTGCTTGCGCCGGAAATCGCGCCACGCTTCACTGTTCCAAAATTCGGCCAGGCCGCATCCGCTCAATGAACCGAAATGGAACTCGGGCCAGGTGCGGGAATGGCCGTTCAGGAATACGGTATGGCCGTGCAGCAGAGGCAGGCAGGGGCCGGCGCCACCGTCCCAGCGCACGCTGGCGCTGCGCCGCTGCAGGAAAGGGCAGAGCCCCTTGCGCTCGGGGGACAGGGACAGGGAAGAGAGAGTGCCGGGGAAAAGGGCATTCATGCGCTCCAGCGTTTTTTCTGCGATCACCTGCGGGTCGAAACGCGGCACCCGAACGCCCCCCTCGGACAAAGGCTCGAACAGCACCTGGCCGTATAGAACTTCTTTCTCCATATCCCCGGTATATGGTTCGATGTTGCTGAACGAAAACCGGCTGGCGCCGAGTCGCTGGGCCAGGTCCAGGACAGCTGGAAGATCGGCGATATTGCGTTTCATGGCCACGAAGGAAATGCCCAGCTCGGGCTTGCGCCTTCTCGCGTTCAGGCGCTCCAGGTTGGCGATGATCAGCGGCAGGTAATCGCCCAGGCGGACATCGGCGTAACTTTGCGGTGAAGCGCCGTCGATGGAGACCCAGAGGCGGTCGAGGCCGGCCGCGACCAGGCGGTCGGTCATTTCATCATCGAGCAGGATGCCATTGCTGATCAGCTCCGTCTCGCTGCCGTTCAACTTGGCCGCTCCCACCATATCGGCAATGCGCGGATGGCTCAGCGGTTCACCGAAACCGCCAAAAAATATACTGGGGCGCTCAGGTAAAGAATGCAAATCCTTTACTATTTTTTCAAAAAATCCAAACTCCATGAAACCAAGCCCCTCGTCCCAGCCCTGGCGCATGCAGGTGCGGCAGTCGAGGTTGCAGCGGTTGGTCGGCTCGACATACAGCTTGGCCAGACGGTCGATATCCATGTCTGCGCTCAAACCGTTTCCTTTTCCCATCCATTCACCCTTGTTCCTTGACCGCGAATTGCTTGTCTTTTAAAACCAACGCCAGCAAATACCCGATGCCGATAAAAACCGGCAGGCTGAACAAGGCGCGCAGCAGGGAAAACTCAAGCCCCAGAAAGCCGATCTCAAAAGCCAGCATCGGGATCTTCAAGGTGCTGAAAGCACCCAGGTAAACGAAAATATTGCGAACACTGCAGCCCTTTTTCCACAGCAGGGCAGCCACTGGAAAAGCAGCGTAGAGGGGACCGGCCTGCAGCATGGCCAGCAGGATG
>JAPKZL010000137.1 GCA_026393795.1 Candidatus Aminicenantes bacterium
AGCCCGAGGCTCTCGATGATCTTTACCGCGTCGTTGTACGTTCCCTTGAGGATAAATGAAAGGAGCGCGCTGCACGCCTTCATTTGTTTCTTGGCTAGATAGTATCCTTTATGGCTCTCAAGTCCGGGATAGTTTACGGAAGCGATTTTATCATGGCCCTCGAGAAATTTCGCCAGAGCGAGGGCGTTCGCCGAATGGCGCTCCATGCGCAACGACAGCGTTTCCATGCTCAAGAGCAGAAGCCAGGCATTGAACGGTGACAGCGCCGCACCCAGGTAGCGCATTGGGCCCTTGCGCAAATCACGGATAAGCTGCTTTGAGCCAATCACGACGCCCGAAAGGCTCGTCGCATTGCCGGAAAGGTACTTGCTCGCTGAATGGATGATGATATCCGCGCCCAGTGCAAACGGCTGCTGCAGCGCGGGCGAGCAGATCGTGTTGTCCACAATAAGGGGAATTTTATGCGCATGGGCCAGCTTCGCCAGCTCGGGTATGTCCGCGACGCTCAAGGATGGATTGCTCGGCGATTCCACGTAAAGAAACTGGGTCTTGGCCGTGATCGCTTTTTCCCACGCAGCCAAATCGGTCGGTTCGGTGATCCAGTGGACCTTTACCCCTGTTTTGGCGAGCCCGGCCTCGTATAAGACGAAAGTGCCGCCATAGACGCGGTTCGAGGACACGATTTCGTCGCCGTGGGAGCAGAGGTGGTGGGTGATCAGGTGGATCGCAGCCATGCCCGATGAGGTAGCCAACGCCGCTTCCCCGCCTTCAAGCATGGCGATGCGCTTCTCAAATACATCCACCGTGGGGTTGTCCCAACGGCCATAGCAGAACAGCCCCTCCTTGGCTGCAGCATAGGCGTCCGCGCCCTGCTGCACATCGTCGAACGGGTAAGCAAGACTCTGGTAGATCGGCACAGTCATTGTGTTGGGCTTCATGCCTTGGAAAGCCCCATGAAGAGCGATTGTGTCAAATTTCCATTTTTTCACTTTCTAACCTCCAGAATGATAAACTTGTTTAATTGACGGGAAATCGTTTCCCCTTAAAATATATTTTGCATAAATTCTCATGAAATGTCAATGATCAGTCGCACGTAGCATCAATAGCCGCCACCACAGAAACATTCGGCCTGATGACACGCATTCATGGTTCGAGCCCAAGGCCCAGGGATCGTTTCAATTCCCGGCAAGTCAGAAAGAGATAGGTGTTGGCGCAGAGGCGGCCGCTGACCGCGGCCAGAGCTGCGGCCATTACCCCGATCATATGCCCCCAGGATATTGCCAGCAGCAATACCCCGGCGATCACCGTCACTTCGATAGCTGTGGCCATGGTTACCGGCCGGGTATTTTTGGCCTTGATCAGCAAGGAACGCTGGAGAGCCAGCAGCACTTCCAGGGCCGGCAAAACACTCATGATGCGAATGGGAAAAATGGCCAGACTGGTCAATTCCAATGTCAATCCCGAAACATGGTGAAACCATAAAAAGGCAGCTGGAGTGAACGAAATAAAACCCAATAAAAGCGAAGCCGCAATCCCCAGCAGCAGGGCGAAAGACCGCAGCTTGCGATAACTGTTTTCACCATGACCCAACAAAGCGATGGCTGCTTCCTGAAAGGAGAGTCCGGCGCTGCGAAAAATAAAAGTCAGGGCGTTTAGCACCGGCAGTACGGCCAGCGATTCAATGGGCAAACGGCTTTGACCCATGAAAAAAGATATCAGCGGGTAGATGGCCAGGGCCAAAACAGAGGTCATGGCCAGGGGAAAATAAAAACCGGCAATGGAACGATAACTGAGAACTGGTTTCCCGGACTCGCTCTCCGCAGCCTCGCCCAGCAATCTTTTTACCACGCCTTTGGCCATAAAGCGGCTGGCCACGGCCTCCAGGACAACACCGGCGGAAAGGGCAGCGGCGCCGACACAAGCTCCGGGCAGCGTTGAAAAAAAATAGAGGAGCAAAGCCGTGGCTGCCATGGAACTTAAACGCACAAT
>JAPKZL010000138.1 GCA_026393795.1 Candidatus Aminicenantes bacterium
TTTTTGGGGGTTCATTATTTTCCTTGGGATTTGATTAACGAAGTAAAATTATAACATGAACCGGTGCACGTGTCAATGCCAGTTTGGAAAGGCGGGAGCTATTCCTCGTCGCTGTGGTTGCGCGTGATGCGGATATCGCGCAGGCTGGAAAATTGCAGCGAGAGGGGGCAGGAGCCGGTGAAGGCGCTTAACAAGGTGATGATGCCCAGTAACCCGATCCAGTTTTTATAGATGATCCCGGCAACGATCACGCCCAGCGAAATGATGACGCGGATCCACTTGACTGTTTGATTGGTATTGCATTTTTGGCTTGCGCTCATGGCCGCAGTATACCTCAAGACGGCCGGTTTTTCAATCGCCGCGGCTGGTTTTGGCCGCCCGTTTGCCGGCGATGGCCTTGAAATACTTCATGGCCGTCCCCCAGGAGGAGACCGCGGCGATGACCAGGCCGGGGAAGCCGTCGAGAAAGCCCAGCCGCCACAGGTAATGGCGCAGGAAGGTCACCGGCGGCAGGAGCAGCAGTCGCAGGAGGAGGAATTTTTTCTTTCGGCCGAGGATCTCTTCGGCTTGGAAGGTGGAATAGCGGTTCAGGCGACTGATGTGATCGCTGATGTCGCGGTAGGTGTGGTGCAGAATATCGCCGGCCAGGGGAACGACCGGGCCGGTCACCAGGAGCCGTTCATGGATTCGCCCCTGCCAGGAAGCGGAATTCTTCTTGAAAAGCCGGATCTTGCGGTCGGGATACCAGCCCGAGTGCCGGATCCAGCGGCCGAGATAAAAGGTTTTTCTTTTGATGGCGAAGGCGCTCGCGCCGGTTGGGGCCTCTTTTTCCTTCAAGGCCAATATCGCCTTTTTCAACTCGGGCGACACCCGTTCATCGGCATCGAGGTTGAGGATCCAGTCGTGCGCGGCTTTGCCCATGGCGAAATTTTTCTGCTGCCCGTAATCCTCGAAGTGATTTTGCAGGAATTGCACCCGGGCTTGGCGGGCGATTTCGGGGGTGCGGTCGGTCGAATGCGCATCGACCACCACGATCTCGTCGGCCACTCCCTGAAGGCTGGCCAGGGCGTCTTGCAAGCGGTCCTCTTCGTTGAAGGTGATGATGACCGCCGAGATCTTCATGCCTGTCGCCTGTTCCATGGTTGAAAAATACTCGAATAAGCCTGTTTTGTCAATAAAACCGGGTTCCCTCGGCGTTAGTGGCGAAAGTGACGGATGCCGGAAAACAGGAGCCTGATGCCGAGCTTCCTGGCGCTCTGGATGACGTCGGCGTCATGGACCGAGCCGCCGGTTTCAACCACGACGGCGATCTTGTGCCTGGCCGCCAGCTCGACCGAGTCGGGGAAGGGGAAGAAGGCATCGGAGAGGAGGACCGCGCCGGCAACCGACGACTGGCTTTTATGGATGGCCAGCTCCACCGCGTCGATGCGGCTGGCTTGGCCGGCGCCCACGCCGATGAGCTTGAGATTTTTGACGATGATGATGCCGTTCGACTTCACGTACTTGATGAGTTTCCAGCCGAATTCCACGTTGGCCTTATCCTTCTTGCCCAGCGGCCTTCCCGTCTTGCGCACAAAATCGTCGACGGCGAAGGAGAGATTGTCCCGGTTTTGGTAGACGAAACCGCCGGGGATGGTCTTGAAATCGGCCTTCTCCTTGTAGCCCGGGGCCATTCTGATCAGGCGCAGGTTTTTTTTCTTGCGCAGGATGGCGAGGGCGGCGTCGGAAAAGCCGGGGGCGATGATGACCTCGAAAAAGACGTCAGCCATGGCCGCCGCGGTTTCGGCTTCAAGGAAATGATTGAAGCCGACGATGCCGCCGTAGGCCGAACGCGGGTCGCCGGCAAAAGCGCCTTTAAAAGCCTGCGGCTGGGCAGGGGTCATGGCGGCGCCGCAGGGATTCTGGTGCTTGACGATGACGGCGAAATGCCCCTCGGCCTGGAAATCGTTGAGCACTTCATAGACCATGGCGGCATCGAGGATATTGTTGAAGGACAGCTCCTTGCCATGCAGCTGTTCGATGGCATGGAAGGGCGAGCAACAGTCGCTCACCGCCAAGAAAGCCGATTGGTGTGGGTTCTCGCCGTAGCGCAGCGCTTGCTCCAGCCGGCCGCCGATGGTCATGAAGTCGGGAGGATCCGCCTGGCCGCGGGCAAGAAAGGCGGCGATCAGCGAATCGTAGAAAGCGGTGTAGGCGAAGGCTTTCTGCGCCAGCCGCTTTTTCAGCTCCAGGGGGATCTCGCTGTTGGATTCGATGGCGGCGATGACCGGCCCATAGTCTTTTTCGTCGATGAGGACGATGGTGTACTTGAAATTCTTGGCTGCGGCACGGACCAGCGACGGGCCGCCGATATCGATGTTCGCCAGCATGGTGTCCATATCGTCGGCTTTGCTCGCCAGGGCGGCCTCGAAGGGATAGAAGTTGATGATCACCAGGTCGATCTTATCCGCCCCGAGCTCCTTCAATTGATCCAGGTGCCCGGCCGTTTTTTTCGCCAGCACCGGGCCGAAGATCAGCGGGTGCAGGGTTTTGACCCGGCCGTCAAGGATCTCCGGGAACTTGGTGATGGCCGAGACGTCGCTCACCGGGATACCCTTCCCCTTCAGAAATGCGGCTGTGCCGCCGGTGGAGACGATCTCCCAGCCCGCCTTGTTCAAGGCGCTGGCGATCTTTTCTATCTTTTCTTTTTCGTAGACGCTGATCAATGCCCGCTTCATTTATCCCTCCGCAAAACGTCATTATAACGTGTCGCGGGCAATGAAGCAAAAACGAGTGGATATGCCTATCCAGCCGCCCCTCAGGGAGCATTTCCACCGGGTGAAAGGGAGGTCGAAATTTTATGGATCGGTAGTGACAGGTCGCGACCTGTCACTACGGTTTGAGGGTTTCACAAATTCCCTCGTTTATGATACAATACAATCTTCATCGTGCCGGGGTGTAGCGCAGACTGGCTAGCGCGTTCCGTTCGGGTCGGAAAGGCCGGAGGTTCAAATCCTCTCACCCCGATTTTTCCCTTCTTGTCCATCGCACTTGAATTGGTCGCATATTTGTTGTATAATCCCAACTTCGGTTGTGACCTTATGGGGAAAAAATGGAAAACCTAAACGAATTGGCTGTCGTGCTTTATTTTGTGGTGCTTTCGTTGCTGGCCGTTTTCGGCGCGCACCGGTATTTTATGGTCTATCTGTATTATAAAAATAAAAAGGCCGTGCCCAAGCCCGAGCGTCAGTTCGAGAAGCTGCCGCGCGTGACCATCCAGCTGCCGATGTACAACGAGATGTACGTGGCCGAGCGCCTGATCGACGCCGTGGTCAAGATGGACTATCCCAAGGAGCTCCTGGAGATCCAGGTACTGGACGATTCCACCGACGAGACGGTCGCCATTGCGTCGCGGCGGGTGAATCTCTACAAGAACCAGGGGCTGGATATCTCCTACCTGCACCGTCAGAGCCGCAAGGGTTACAAGGCCGGGGCGTTGGAGGAAGGGATGAAGGTCGCTACGGGCGAATTCATCGCTGTCTTCGACGCCGATTTCATCCCCCACAAGAATTTCCTGATGAACACCATCCACTTCTTCACCGCGCCCAACATCGCCATGGTGCAGATGCGCTGGAGCCACCTGAACCGCAATTTTTCGCTGATCACCAACCTGCAGTCGATCTTCCTCGACGGCCACTTCATGATCGAGCACACGGCCCGCAACCGTTCCGGCCGCTTCTTCAATTTCAACGGTACCGCCGGTATCTGGCGGAAAGCCGCCATCATCGACGGCGGTGGCTGGCAACACGACACGCTGACCGAGGACCTGGACCTGAGTTACCGGACGCAGATGAAGGGCTGGCAGTTCGTCTACCTCCCCGAGTGTTCGGTCCCAGCCGAACTGCCGGTGGATATCGTCGCCTTTAAAGCCCAGCAGCACCGCTGGGCCAAGGGTTCGATCCAGACGGCCAAGAAGCTCTTGCCCAAAATATTCAAGGCGCCCCTGCCGCTGCGCGTGAAGGTCGAAGCGTTCTTCCACTTGGCGGCCAACATCGCCTACCTGCTGATGGTGCCGCTGTCGGTTTCCATCCTGCCGGTGGTCATCCTGCGCCGGGACATGAACTGGGGCCAGATGTTCATCTATGATGTGCCGCTCTTCCTGATGGCCACGGCATCGGTTTCGGCCTTCTACATCGTTTCGCAGAAGGAGCTTTATACCAACTGGACCACCACCTTCAAGTATCTGCCCCTGCTGATGGGTCTGGGCATCGGGCTGTCGGTCAACAATTCGTTCGCGGTCGTGGAGGCCCTGCGCAACAAGGAATCCGAATTCGTGCGCACGCCGAAATTCGGAATCGAAAAGAACAACGACACCTGGGCCACCAAGAAATACAAGGGCAACAAAAAATTATTGATCCCCCTGGTGGAACTGCTGCTCGGTTTTTATTTCACCGTTGCCGTGGTCATCTGCATCAACGAAGGCATCTGGCTGACCCTGCCCTTCCTGATGCTTTTCCAGTACGGCTATCTGTATATTTCCTTCCTGTCGTTCGCCACAATTTTCAAAAACAGGTTCGTCTTTAAAAAGGCCAGTGTCAGTGTTGTCAACTGATTGCCGGCGCTAGGGAAATTTCTATTTTAGCGATGGGCGTCGTTTCATTTCCGTTTTAAAAAAATGAAATTCAACGCCTATTTCGTCAGGTTTTCTCACCCGCAGGCGAGTTTTTCGGGCGTGGTTCAGCTGGACGGAGAGAACGTCAAAGCCAATTTCAAACGGATAGACAACGATCTGTTTGTGGTCTATTTCAAGAACCAGGTCGAGCTCCGGTTTTTACAGAAAGTGGCTTTCAAGAATACCAGGAGCATGCTGGGTGTGCTGTTGCCTGTTCTATCGCAGTACAATCAGAGAAAACTGAAAAAAATCTCAGAGATCCTGTCCCTGATCGAAATGCAGACTTTCGGCCAGATCATCTGCGCGTTGCTGGCCGTGGAAAAATTCCTGGCCGTGGCGGACCTGCTCCATTTTTTCGCGGTGGAAAGGTGGGCGGCCATCGCGGTTCTGACCGAGTTGGAAATCGCCCAGCAGGTGAAGACCATCAGTTTCAACGATCTGTTCGTCACGTCCTGGAGCCATTATTCCCAAAACTTGGCTTCCCTCGAAGATGTGTTGCGCCAGGCTTATGAAAACCGGGAAAAGATGCTGAAATTCAGCCAGCTGGAAAAGGTCATCAAGGTCCCGCAAACGGCCATTTTTTTCAGATACCTGCTGCGCAAGTGCAGCCAGCTGTTCCCCTTGAAAATAGTGGCCAGCGCCATTATTTTTTCCCAGCTCCCCCTGGCCGCCGACGAGAAGGAACGCATGGCCGGGATCGAGAAGGTTTTAAAGACCAACAAGCTGCCCGTGTTTACCATCGAAAACGTGCAGAAAAATATGTCGTTTTCCCTCAGCCAGATCAATGATGCGCTGTGGTACATGCTCAACGAGGATAAGCTGTTGCGTTTGAACGAGCGCTATTTCATTTTCAGCGATGAGTACAACAAGATCATCAACCGCTTGAAAAAATTCAAAAGGAACCAGGGCGATATCATCGCCATTGACGATTTGCGCGCCATGACTTCTTACAGCCGGAAATACCTCATTATCCTATTTGAATTCCTGGACGAACAGAACATCACCCAGCGCATCGGGAACAAAAGAAAAATCCTGCTTGGCGCCTGATCAGGAGGTTGTGATTCCCAGCCGGTTCTTGGCGGCGGCCAGAATATCGTTGAACGTTTTCATCTGCTCCGCTTGCGGCAGATCCTTGGCTTTTACGAAGAAGACGAGATGCTGGAGCAATTTCAAGGCGTCTGGGGAATATTTTTCATCGTTCAACAGGTTGGCCTCCGCTAGGTAATCCATGGCGCCATCGATGTCGGTCTTGTTCAGCAGAACTCCCAGGTCGTAGGCCACCTTGGCGTTCTTTTTCATCTGGTAAGAGGCTTTCAGGTTCTCGACGGCCTTATCCGAATTTTTCAGCCGATTGTACCACATGCCCAGCATCTTGTAGTATTCGGCATTGGGCTTGTTCTGGTTGACGGCTTCTATGCCGCGGATGGCGTCCTCCACCCGCTGGTTCTTGAGCATGCGCTCGCTGAAGACCAGGACAAAGTTCGCCGATTTGTCGGACTTGTCCAACTGGTAGGCTTCGAGCGATTTATTGAAAGCGGTGATGGCGTTCTGCGGGTCCTCGGGTTTGGCCGCCAGCAGCTGCACCTGGATGCGCAGGGCGGGGGCGGTGTAGTTGGTGTCGATGGTGGTGCTCTGGTTTTCGGCGCGCAGGGTCTTGGCCAGTTCAATCACCTGGTCGGCGTAGCTGTAGGCTTTATCCATGTCCTTTTTGGTCAGGTTGTAGGCATTGGCTAGGCACAGGTAGATGCGCAGTTTGTTCTGGGGGTCAAGGTCCTTGTAAAGCAGCGTTTTTTCTCCGTACTGAATGGTTTTGTCGAACTGCTGCAGCAGATAGGCGGCATCGGCCAGGTTCATGTACATGTACATGGCGTTCCGTTCGTCCTTGTCGCCGTAGGTCTTGTAATACTCTTCCAATTTGTCAAATCTGGCCTGCAAGTTTTTTTCGCTCTGGATGGCGATCCAGGCGTCGGTTTGGGCTTTGTCCATCGCTGGCAATACGACTATACCACTGATTATAAGCAATAAAAGGAAAATGCTCGTTTTCTTCATTCCCGGTTCCTCCAGTTTATTTGAGATTTGGAATTAATTATAATTAAAATCTTTCGTCAATGTCAAGTTTTTATTAAGCAATCCCCGACGCGGAATTTGACTAAATTTTTCTTCCCCGGTAAAATGACCGGGTGATCAAGGCGTGTCTATTTTGCTTGTTTCTGACGTTGCTCCTCGTGCCCATCCCCGGCCAGACGCTGAATATCACTTCTTTTGAACTGCCCAACGGCTTGAAAGTCATCCTGTCCCCCAGCAATGACATGCAGACGGCCGCCGTATGCCTATACAACATGGCAGGGGCCCGGACCGATCCGGCCGACGGGCGCGGCATTTCCTATCTCTATCAGTACCTGATGTTCGACGGCAACGAAAACCTGGAATCGTACGACCATGTCCTTTTTATAAATAAAATGGGCGGAATCGTGAGCGGTCGGGTCAGCTATGACAATGCCGTTTTTTACGAGGTGCTGCCGGCTTCGGAAATCAACGTGGCCTTGTGGCTGGAAAGCGAACGCTTGAAAAGCCTGCGCCTCGAGGACGCGAATATCGATTACCACAAAAACGAGATATTCAACCGCATCGGCCGGCTGTGGGAGTCGAACCTGAATTTCAAGGCCCAGACTTGGATCAGCGCCAAGATTTTCGAGGGGTCGCCGTATGCCAATCCCCTTTACGGAGACTTGAACAGGATCCGCGCCTTGAACAACGACCACATCCGGGACGGGTACCGCAAGTTCCAGAATGTGTCCAATATTTTGCTGATCATCGCGGGAAAATTCGACATCAATGAATTAAAAGCAGGCATCAACAAGTTTTTTCAAAACCTCCCGCCCGGAAGAAGGTCGCCGGAAGTCGTCCTGAATGCCGCCAGCCATCACGGTATTTACTCGGTCAAGAACTGGGTGATTCCCGGCCTGAAAACGAGCTCTACTTTTTTTGGGATCAAGTCGCCGGGAAAAATCAGTTACGATTACGTGTTTTTTGATTTTTTGCGTTATTACTTGACCGATCCGCGTTGTTCGCAGCTGGAATATATCCTGAACAAGTTGAACAAACTCAATGTGGACATCGAAGGTTCCTTCACCGATTATTTCGAATCCAATGCCCTGACCATCCAACTGTCTTGCAGCGAACGCGTCAATCTCGAAAAAGCCAAATACATCCTCGGGCAGGAATTTTCGGCCCTGGCCATGAAACCGATCAGCAATGCCGAGTTGAAGGCCATCCGTTCCTTGATGGAAATTGACCTTTATAAAAGTTCCTACGATCTGGAGGAGCGCTGCCAGCGCATCGCTGAATTTTATCACATGTTCGGCGAAACAAACTTTCTCGATTTGCAGCTGAGGCGTTTGCGCAAAATAACCACGTACGATGTCATGGAAAGCGCTAAAAAATATTTTATGAAGGAAAACCAGGTCGTTTTGAATGTCTATGGCGAATAAACATCCTTTTACCGCGAAATCCTGCCTGTTCATGGCCTGGACGTTGTTTTTTTCTCTTGCCGCCATTCGTTTGGCCGCTGAAACACGGCAGTTTTCTTTCTTTTCTTCCAAGGGCCTGCCGATCAAGGTGTTGCAGCAGAATGAAATGCCTTTTGTCCATGCCCAGCTGCTGGTTTTTTTGGACGGCGACACCCAGAACTACAACTCGCTGCTGATCGCGCAACTGACCGTGATGAACGTGTTCGCCCGGGAGTTGAACTGGCCGTCGAACGACTTGCTCGATTCCTTTTTCAGGCTGGGCAATGACTACCAGGTGGAACAAACGCCCGAGTTCATCAGGATAAGCTTGAATTTTCTTCCCGATCGCCTGACCGCTTTCACCAAGCTGCTCAGGGAAATTTACACCTACCAGTCTTTTCATTTGAACAAGTTCAACCTGAGCAAGGAAAAATACTGGTCTTTATATACCGGAACCCGGGATTGGAAAAAAGAGATCGCATTTTTGCTGGCCTACCAGCAAATGGTCGGTAATTTTTATTTCAGCCAGGGCCTGCAGGTCCAGGAGATGGTCAACGGCATCAATCTGGCGCAAGTGCGCTCTTTTTACTTGAAGACCTTCCGGCCTGACAATTCCCTGCTTGTTCTTAAGGGAAATATCAATCCTTATCTCGCCCTGGCCCAGATCGAGCGGGATCTGCCCATTTCATCCCCGGCGCCGGCAAAAAGCAAAAAGGAAGAAACCGCTCCCAACTCCAGCCGGCGGATTTTCGTTTTGAACAATACGGCTTCCGATGCCCCGACGATCTACTGGTTTGATGCGGCTCCGGCAATGGACGATGCCGACTATCTGCCCTTTTTCATCGGCAATTTCACCTTGTTCGGTTTTCCCGGGGGACGGATTTACCAGTCGGAAAGGAGCCAGTTTTTACTGGGCGGCTATAAGGTCAGCACCGATATCTATCCCTTGAAAAATTTCACGGTTTTCTGCAACTACCTGCGGCTGAACTACAATGACCTGGAAAATTTTCTGCTCTTGGTGGACCAGGAAAGAAAAAAATTTTCCGCCCAGCCCGTTGCCAAAAAGGAATACCTGGATGCCTTGAATTACTACCTCGGGCGTAACCAGGTGGAGACGGGTACCTTCGAATACGGCGTGCAGCAGATCATCGACCGTTTCCAATCCCAGCCTGCTTCCCTGTCGCAGCCGCCGCATGGCCTGGAATTCGTTCGCGACGTGACCTTTGAACGGGTCGTGCAGGTGATGGATGACCAGATGGGCTACAAGCATAAAACCGGCAGCCGCGAACGGGGGATCATCGTGCTGATCGGAAACGCCAACCTGATCATGAACGCGTTGAAGGCATTTAAAACGGATGTTGTTGAATTGCGGATGGATTGAAACAAGGCGGCGACCGGATTTGAACCGATGAATAACGCTTTTGCAGAGCGCTGCCTTACCACTTGGCTACGCCGCCAATGGAGCGGGAAACGGGATTTGAACCCGCAACATCGACCTTGGCAAGGTCGCGCTCTACCATTGAGCTATTCCCGCTCTTGCCGATAAGAATAATCGAAAATCGCTTTTTTGTCAAGCCCCGGTTTCTGCAATAAATCACTCCGGGCAGGCAGAAAAATTTCCCCTTCACCCGGCCATATGCTTGACCGGGGCGATTCACACCGGATTAGATCAGGCGCGGTTTTACTGGCTGGACAGAGACAGGATTAACTCGCGCTGCTTGCGGTCGGTCGGGTTGACGACCATGGCCACGGTCAGGGTCTGCTTGCCCTTGGACCAGATGGCCGTCTGAAACAGGTCATTGCCCTGATTGGCCGCGCCCATGACGGCGTTGACGTCGACAAAACCGCCGGCGACGCCGCCCAGGCCGCTTTCCCAACCGCCGGCCTTCAACTCCTTGTCATAGAAAGCCTTCACTTGCTCCCAGCTCGCGTCGCCGGGAAGCGTGAAGCCCTTTTGCTCGGTTTTTCCCCCGGCGCCCATGGCCTGGCGCATGGCCGAGTCCTGTTTCATGTTTTGCGCCAGGGTGTTGCCGATGGTGCTTTCCCCGGCTTTCAGTTCGGTCGCCCCGGGAAACTTCGGCAGATCGCCAGAAGACACGCTGCCGCCGCAGGCGGATAGAAAAACGAGAGCCACGGCCGCGAAGACCAAAACCAATCCATATTGTTTTTTCATGAACCCTCCCAATCTGTTTTGTGCGACCCCGCCTCCCTCATTTGGAATCGGACCTTTTCTCTGTACCGTGGATGTGCTCGGCGGCATAGAGCATGATCTCGGCGAAGGCGCGGGCATCGCCGAGGTCGGTGGCATCCGGGTGACCGCTGGCGCTCTGGGCTTCCAGGGCCCAGGCCCGCTCCTGCGGTTTTTCCATCCAAAAGTCGAGCATTTGAAACTGCACCTGGCCGCGGCAGCCGAACGTACCCAGGATGGTCCGGCCGCTGGTCAGGCTTAGTGCGGTATAAAAGGCGGTTATGGCTTTTTCACCGCCGCGCAATGAACCGTGCGTGGCGAACAGGGCAATTTTTTTCCCGGGCGGAATGCTTTGCAGGAAAAGGGTCATCGTGGCCGGGATACTGTGATGCTGAACCGGGAAACCGCAGAATATGAGGTCGTATTTCCCCGGATCGTCAACCTGGTCGATCGGCAGCAGGACTTTTTGCGTGTGGCGGAGGCCGGAGAATATCGTTTCGGCGACTTTGCGGGTGTTGCCGGTTTCGGAATAGTAGGCGACCAGAAGATTCATCGTTCCTCCTTGCCGGTGAGAATTGTAACGGAATGGTCACCTAAAGTCCAGCGTGCACCGGCGCAAACTGGGAAAGACGATGGGGATTTCATTCACCCGGTTTTCCGCCGGCAACAGGTTCGCGGCGCAGGGCCAATAGGATGCCCAGCAGGATTAACGCCGCCGCCGCCACTTTCAAAAGCGAGGGAACTTCGCCTAAAAAAAGCAATGCCAGGAATGCCGCGCCGATCGGCTCGCCCAAAGTGGCTATGGCCACGTATGAAGCTGGCAAGTGACCCAGAACCCAGTTGAACGAGGAGTGTCCCAGGAGTTGCGGCAGCAGCGCCAACAGCAAAAACCAGCCGTAGGTCGTTGCCTTGAATCCGCCCAGGGGCTGTCCGACCAGCATGGCGGCGGCAATAAGGAAGAGGGCCGCGGCACCGTATACCAGGGTCACGTAGGGAATCAGGGAGAGGCTGCGGCGGAGCCGGCGGCCGATGAGCCAATAGCCGCTCACGGCCAATGCTCCGGCCAAGGCCAGGGCGTTGCCCAGGAAGGGTCTTGCTGAAATAGCCGTGCGTGCTTCAGCCAGGCTGATGACAATGGTGCCGCACAGGGCCAGCGTCAAGCCCAGCCAGATGGATGGCGTCACGGGTTCGCGCCAGGCGATCCAGGCGATGATGGCGACCCATAGCGGTGATGTGGAGACCAGCGCCACCGAGCTGGCGACCGAGGTGTAGGCCAATGAACTGATCCAGGTCGCGAAATGGACGGCCAGAAAGAACCCGGAGGCGAGAAGCCAAAGCCATTCCCTGCCGGCAATGCCGCGTATGTCGCGATAGTGGCGGCCGAAGGCCAAAGGGAGCAGGAACAGGACGGCCAGCGAGAGGCGAAAGGCGGCGATGCTTAAGCAAGGGGCATCGGACTGGGCGAAGCGGATGAAAATCGAACCCGAGGAAACGGCGGCGATGCCGATGGCCAGGGCCAGGCGTGGAGATAAAACCAGCCGCCGGCTCATGAAGCCGATTCCAGGAAAAGTTTGCCGAAGCTCTTCAAAACAGTGATATCGAACAGCGCGGCCAGGAGGAGCAGTAGGCCGATGATCAGCCACAGCCAACCCAAACGAGCTGCCGCCTTGCCTTCGTATTCACGACCCTCGGCCCTGGTGCGGCGCTTGCTGATCGCCCGCCATCCCGAAAATGTCAGCATGGTTCCCAGTATCAGGAATGCCCAATTGAGGAATTTCGCTTCGCCGACGGTCATTTTATCCGATGATGAATGAGGTCATGGTCAGCGAGCCAGCCAGGGGCTTGTCGTTGAAGTATTCGATCTTTTCCCCTTCATGCTTCACGGCCAAAACGTAGAGCAGGGGCAGGAAATGCTCCGGGGTGGGGACGGCAAGCCGCGCCGCTTCCCCCAGCGCCGGGAAATCGGCCAGTTTCTGATGGCGATCCTCGTTGATCAACTTCTTGAACAGGTCGTTGGCCTCGATCGCCCAGGGGAAACCGAAGGGGCGATTGAAGTCGCGGCCACCGCCCTGGATTTCGACCAACCCCAAATTATGGACCATGTTGCCGCTGCCGACGATGAGAATGCCCTTGTCGCGCAACCCGGCCAGCTCCCGGCCGATGGCATAATGCTCCCGCGCGGACAGGGTATAGTCCAGGCTGAGCTGGACGACCGGCAGGTCGGCCGCGGGGAACATCCGGCGCAGCACACTCCAGCAGCCGTGGTCCAGGCCCCAGTCCAGGTCGAACCCCACCTGGGCGGCACCGATCGAGTTGCGCACCTCCCCGGCCAGCCAGGTGCTGCCCGGGGCGGCGTATTCCGCCCGGTAGAGCTCGGGCGGGAAGCCGCCGAAATCGTGGATGGTGCGCGGTTGCTCCATGGCCGTGACCAGCGTCCCCCAGGTTTCCCAATGAGCCGAAACGCATAGAATGGCCCTAGGCCTGGGCAGCGATTCTCCGACCTGGTGCCAGCGGCGCGAAAATTCGTTGTCCTCGACGGCGTTCATCGGGCTGCCGTGGCCCACGAACAGGACCGGGAGTCGCTGGTTTTTTTCCTTGGCTTTCTTTGGCGCTTTCGCAGTTTTTGCTTTCATGGTTTTCCCCTGCGCGTTGGGCTCATTTGCTGATACTATAATTTAAAAGCGCCAAAAAATCCATAGCAATTTTCGCATTCTGGGCGGAAGTGCGGATTATTTATCCCGGCCGGTTTCCGGGGAGACGATCTTTTTATAGTCGGCAAAACTCTTGAAAAGGGCATCCACGGATTCCCCGGCCAGGAATACCGAGGAGACCGCCCGGTACTCATGCCCATCGTATACATGGGTCGTAAACGTACCGCTACCGGCGCTGGCATGGGAATAAACGTGGATAACCGGATAGCTGTTGATCTTCTGCGCCGCCACCAGAATCGGTGATCCGAAAAAGTTGCCAATGCGTCGCAGGGACTTCCCGTCCAGCAAAATATAAGGACAGCCGCCTGTTCCGCAGAGGCTGCCGGCTGAGATGATCAAATATTCTACCCGGCCATCGCTGTTCAGGTCCTTTTGAAACGAATTGGGAATGGCCTCATCCAGATATTCGAGACGCTCCAGGCTGTCGGGGATGTCGCCCGAGGCCGGCAATGGCAAGGGAGCCATGGATGAGTCATCCAGCCAGATTCCCGCAGGTTTTTTGTTATCGGCTTGGATCGGGAAGATAACCAGGGAAACGACTCCCACCAATGCCGTGGCAAAAAATATCTTCATGGTGCGCCCGCCGGCTCTTCTAAATGTCAAACGAATTTGCCCTTGGCGACGGTCATGGCCTTGCCGCCCACCGAAATGGAGATGCTTTGGCCAGCCTGTTCCGCCTTCAGGAGCAGCAGCGATGGCCGGCCGATCTCGTAGCCCTGCTCGCTGCGGACGTCGATGCACTCGCTGCCGAAATAGCGGTGCTTGACCAGGTAGCCAGCCAGGCAGCCGTTGCCGCTGCCGGTGGCCGGGTCCTCGGGGATATTGAAGCAGTCGACGAATACGCGCACGCTGATGTCGTTCTGCGCTTCGTGCGCCTGTGGGCAGAACACCAGCACCCCCTTGGCCCAGGTATCCTTGATGTAGGCGAAATATTTCTCCCGGTCGATTTTCGCCGCCTTCAGGGCCGAGAGGGATTTCAATGGCACGATGAAAAAGGGCAGCCCGGTGGAGACTTCCTGAACGGGAAAGCGGTCATCGATTTCGTTGACAGGGACGTTGAGCATGGCGGTAAAGGGGGCGGCCGGGTGCAGCTTGCCGAACTCGGGCTCGATCTGGCGCATCCAGATATAGCCGTCTGTGGCGAAGGTGACGGGGATTTTGCCCACTTTTAAATTCAGGTTCAGTTCATCGGCTTCGCCCTTGAGAATTTCGCTGCGGATGATATGGGCGGTTCCCAATGTCGGGTGGCCGGCGAACGGAACCTCTTCCGCGGGGGTGAAGATGCGCACGTCAAAACCGTTGTCGCGCGGCTCGTCCCTGAGAATGAACGTGGTTTCGGAAAAATTGGTTTCGCGGGCGATCTGTTGCATCGTTTCGCCGCTCAGCGATTCGGCCCGGCGGAAAACGGCCAGCTGGTTGCCGGCGTATTTTTTCTCGGCGAATACATCCACGATGTAGAACGGTAGTTTTCTCATCATTGCCCTCCTAAATCTTTGCCATGCCTACCATTCGGCCCTTCAGCTTTTTCCGGAAATGTATTGGCAATAACCAAAGGCGATCGGGCCGGCCTTTGTCGTCTCGCAGGGAAAATCAACGCATTCGAAGCAGAGGCGGACTCCCTTTTCGAAGGCGCAGGTCGCGATCTTGCAGAATTTGTTTTCCTTGGGCACACAGCCTTGTGGATAACTCGGGCAGGTTTTTTGCACCAGGCGCGGGCATTTCTCGCAGCCGATGCCGCAGACTCCGATTTTCATGGCCGTGCTCCTTTTTAATTTTTCAAATGTTCCGCCCACTCCTGGCGCAATGCGAACGATTTGTTGTCAATTGCCCGCTCGACCACCAGAATGCCGTCCAGATGGTCGATCTCGTGCTTCAGCAGTTCGGAGAGGTCGCCCTTTCCACTTTTGCCAATAGATTTGGAAAGCTGAAGCAATCGTCTCAAACTCGGATCTTTTCCTGGCTTTGTTTTGTGATCTTCGGGTTGATCATCGCTACGGAGATCTTCTCTTTTGGAAAATCAACATAGTTTATCCTTTTTAATACACCTATCTGCGGCGCGGCAATCGCCCTGCCAAAACCATTCTTTTTCTTGAAATCTTCTAACGTATCCTTCAGGTCCCGAATGATTTTTTTTGTTTCCGACGCCCCGGTGTCTTTGACCGGTTTGCAAACCTTCCACAACCCAGGATTGCCAAGCCTTAAAATTTCCTTCACTGCCACTGCCAACCTCTCTACTTTAAAATCTTGTTTTCTGAAGTTTTTTTGAAACGATCCAACTTCTCAAGCCGACGATCAGTGCTATCAAGGGTGGTGCACCAAAAGTGATCGCTTTATCTATAGGGCTAGCCCAAGCAATTGAATAATGCAAATCCATATGGGTATTTGGATAAATTATTTCATAAACAAAAACATAAACAAGGACATATAAATTGACCAGTAGAATTTGAATCCAAGGTGAAACAATATATATTGGTACTAAAAATATTAATAAATATTTCATTCCTTTTCTTCGAATATTTTTCAGCCAAATGAAAGTAAGAATTAAAAGAATCGCCAGAGTAAACATCATCACAAAAAACACCATTGGGGTTTTCCAATAAAAAGTTCCGTCCGCTTCGATTAAGTCCCAGGATATAATATCTCCCCGATTTTTATAGCAACGCCAGCTTAAGCCAGTGGGCGTTTGTGGGCAATTTCTGTTAAATACATTATGTTGATCTCTCCGTTTGTCATAATGAAAACGGAAGGAAAAAAAGTCAAGGTTGGAGAAGTCCAATCGCTTCAGGCCTGACAAATTACCTGACCTTTTGTTTTGGCATGCATGACAACCGGGGAGCAGGCTTGCTCCCATTCAATCGGCTAATAATAAAGAATATCGAATGGCCTGCGGAAATGCCTGACCAATTCCCGGTGCACGCCCCTGGCTTTGGCCAGGCGTTGAAAAATATCGTGCCCGTGAAAATCCTCGGAAACAATGATCAGATCAATGTCGCTGTCGGCATTATGACGGCCTTGCGGGGCGGAGCCGAAAAACACAATTTGTTTCGTTCTGATGCCGCGGGCTTTTAACAGTTGCAAAAGATTTTTTTCGATATCAGAAATTAATTTGCTAGCCATGATACTTATTCTTCTGCTGTTTACTTTTCAATGAGCCTTTTCAGGAGGATGTCTTCGACATTTTGCCTTGAATCCAGGACGGACAAAACATAAACGTTATTCTTGGAAATCCGGTAAATAATCCGCCAGGGGGCGATGACCAGTTCGCGGTATTGGTCAATGCCCTGTTCCTGCAGTTCGGGTACGACGCGCCCCCGCTCCGGAAAAGTATAAAGGCTTTGGGCTCTTTTTTTTATTTTCAGGAATTTTTCGTAAGCGATGGTTGAATTGTCATTGGCAATATATTCGCTGATGCCTGTCAGATCTTTGGCGGCTGTTGCCGACCAGATAACGGCAAAGGTTTTTTTCATTTTAATTTATTTTTAAGGACACCCTCAATGGCGGCGAACACTTCTGCCTGGGTTTTCACCTTTCCGGCCTTGATGTCCCCTTCGCCCTGGGAAAGGAGCTTCAATATGCCGATGGCGTTGCGCATGTTCTCGTAGCTTTGCGGATCCTGCAGCACGGCCCGCGGCTCCCCGTTCTGGGTGATGATCACCGGGCGGCGCGTTTGGTTGATCTGCTTGAGCAGTTCGGCCGCCCGTGTTTTCAGGTAAGTAATCGGTTTGATGTCTTTGGCGATGTCCATTGGTTTACTCCAGGTCCTTATATGGTACCATAAAAAGACCGGTTGTCAATTAGGCCGGGTGGCGCTTCAACCAGGCATTGTACGCGAACATCGAAGCGGCTGACAGCAGGCCGAACGCAGAGAGGATGATCCAGCCGGTCGCCGCCGCCTTGGGGTCGAGCTTCAACAGCCACTTTCCCTCGGGCAGCACGATTTTCTGCGCTCCGCGGCACATGACCGCGTTGAACAGCCAGGCGCCGACCGGTCCGCCGATCAGCGAGCCGATCGCCATCGGCAGGTTGGCGTAGCCGAGGAAGAGCCCTTCCTGCCCCTTGGGGGCCAGCGAGCCGATGTACTCGTAGAGGCGGCTGGCGGCGAAGAGCTCGCCAAAGGCGATCATGGCCACGGTCAGCACGATGAACAGGCTGCCCAGGGGGATCAGATCGAGCGCTTTCACGGTCACCCCGCCGGGAGCCAGCAGCGGGTAGATGTTGATGATCATCGACAAGCCGATGATCACCGTGCCGATGACGATCGACTTGATCGGCGGCAGCTTGCCGAACATGCGGGTGATCAGCAATTGGCAGCAGACGATGACGATCGGGTTGGCCATGGTGTACATGTCCATCGCCGGCGTGAGCTCGACCGTTTTCTTGACGTAGAGCGGCAGGACGTTGTAGACCTGGTTGTAGATGAAGTAGAAGCCGCTGGATACCAGCAGGAACATGACGAAGCGCCCCGAGCGCAGCACGCGCACCATGCCGAGCAGGATATCGGGGATGGAGCGCCTGGGTTTGTCCGGCTGGGACGATGACTTGGGGTTGCGGTAGAAAAAGAAGACCACCAGGAAGGCGATGAACGACGCCCCCATGGCCACGGCGAAGATCGCCTGCAGCTTCTTCAGTTCGCTGCGGACGAAGAACGCCGTGATGCGGCCGACGATGCTGCCGATGTTGACCACCATGTAGAAGATGGCGAACGCCAGGGTGGCCCGGCCCATGTGAAAGCGCTGCACCGAACCGGCGATGCACGGCTTGACGAATGATCCGCCGATGCCGATCAGCACGATGGCCAGCATCACCGGGACCAGGGTGGCCGAGCCGGCGCTGACCTTCGAGCTCACCTCGGGGGCGAGTGTCTGGCCGTTGAACCACACCGGGAAGCCCATCAGGAAATAGCCGGCGACCAGCAACATGGTGGCCAGCAGCAGCGCCCTGCGGAAGCCGATCTGGTCGGCCACGGTGCCCGAGAGGGCCGGCAAAAAGTAGACCAAAAACCAGAGGACGCTGTTGAGGGTGCTGGGCCAGTAGTCGCCGAGCCCGAGCTGGCCGAGGTAGATGACCACGAAGCTGGCCATCGAGTAATAGGCGGCGCGCTCGAACAGCTCGATGACATTGGCCGTCCAGAAGATCTTGGGGAAAGGGGCAACATTACGCTCGGGCGAATTCATGAAGGCCTCCGGGTTATTTTTTTATGGCGATGCCCAGCTCGTCCAGCTGGCGCTGGGAGACGGCCGACGGCGAACCGGTCAGCAGGCAGAGCGAGGAGGTGGTCTTGGGGAAGGCGATGATCTCGCGGATAGAATCCTCGCCGGTCAGCAGCATCAGCAGCCGGTCGAAGCCCAGGGCGATGCCCAGGTGGGGCGGCGCCCCGAATCTCAGGGCGTTGAGGAAAAAGCCGAACTTCTCCTCGATCTCCTTGTCCTCCAGCTTGAGCATCTGGAAGATCTTTTTCTGCAAGCCGATATTGTGGATCCTCTTGCTGCCGCCCCCGATCTCCACGCCGTTGAGGATTAAATCGTAGGCAATGGCTTTCACCGTCAGCGGCTGGCTGTCCAGGAGCGGAATGTCTTCGGGGCGCGGCGCGGTGAAGGGATGGTGGTTGGAATCGAGGCGCTGCTCCTCCTCGTTGAAAAAGAACAGGGGAAAATCGGTCACCCAGAGGAACTCGAGCTTCTCCTTTTCCTGGAATTTTTCCCCCAGCTGCTCGCGGAGCTTGCCGGCCAGTGAAAGGGCCTGGCTTTCAACGCCGGCGACCAGCAGCACCAGCGCGCCGAGATCGATTTTACGCGCCTGGTAAAAAGCGGCGATAGCTGTGGGAGCGATCTTCAAGGAGGCCTTGAAGCCGTCATCTCCCTTTTTTATCCAGATGACCCCTTTGCCGCCGAGTTTTTTTCCCGCTTCGTTTATCTCGTCCAGCTGCTTGCGCGAGAAGGCGCCGGCGTCGGGGATGATCAACCCCTTGACCTTTTCACCCCTGGCCAGGGCGGCGTTAAGCAGGTCGCTGTTCCATGAGGCGGCTTCAACGGTGAAATCCTCGATAATGTAGGGAATGCGCAGGTCGGGTTTGTCAGAGCCGTACGTGTGTATGGCCTCTTGGTAAGGCAGGCGTCGGAATGGCAGGGCGACGTCGAAGCCGCGCAGAGAAAATATTTCACACACCAGGCGTTCGATGATGGCGAACAGCTCGTCGGTTTCGGCGAAGCTCATTTCGATGTCGATCTGGGTGAACTCGGGCTGGCGGTCGGCGCGCAGGTCCTCGTCGCGGAAGCAGCGGGTGATCTGATAGTAGCGCTCGAATCCGGCCACCATCAACAGCTGCTTGAACTGCTGCGGCGACTGCGGCAGGGCGAACATCTTGCCCTTGTATATCCTCGAAGGGACGAGGTAATCGCGCGCCCCCTCCGGCGTGGCGTTGGTCAGCATCGGCGTTTCGATGTCGAGGAAGCCCTCCTTGTCCAGGAAATTGCGGGCCAGCAGGTTGACCTTGGAGCGGAACTTGAAATTGCGCTGCATGGCCAGATTGCGCAGGTCGATGTAGCGGTACTTGAAGCGCAGCTCTTCCGAGACGCCGGCGCGGTTCTCGGGGACAAAGGGCGGCACGGCGGAGGCGGCCAGGACCTCGATAACGACGGCGATGAGCTCGACCCGGCCGCTCGGCAACTCGGGGTTGGGCTTGGCACGCTTCACCACCCGGCCGCTTACGGCCAGCACCGTTTCCTTGCCGATCTCCTTGAGCAGTTCGGGATGGGCGAAGGTTTCGTTGACCACGACCTGCAGCAGCCCCTCGCGATCGCGCAGGTCGATGAAGGTCAGGCCGCCCAGTTCGCGCATGCCGTTCACCCAGCCGTAGACGGTGATGGTTCGGCCGGCGTCGTTTTCGCTGACTGCGCCGCAATACGTTTCCCGCTTCAATAGTTTCTTTTCAGCCATTCGTTCAGGTCCTTGAGGGGAATTTTTGTCTGCTCCTGGCTGGTCATGTTCTTGATCGACACCGATTTGCTGGCGATTTCGTCCTCGGCCAGGATCAGAGTGAAGGCGGCGGCGATCTTGTCGGCTTTCTTGAACTGTTTTTTCAGGTTTTTACCCAGGAAATCGAGGTAGACCGGATAGCCCTCCGCGCGCAGGACTTCGGCCAGCTGGATGGCGTGGGCCAGCCACTTTGGCTCCCCGTAGGCGACAAAGAGGTTCTTGATTTTGGGCAAAGCCAGGTTCTCCAGGTGCAGGATGATGCGCTCCATGCCGGCGGCGAAGCCGATGCCGGCCATGTCGGGCCCGCCCAGTTCCTTGATCAAGTTGTTGTAGCGGCCGCCGCCGAGCAGCGCGTTCTGGGCGCCGAGCTGCCCCGACGTGACCTCGAAGGCGGTCTTGGTGTAGTAATCGAGGCCGCGCACGAGGCGCGGGTTCAGCTGGAAAGGGACGTTCATCCAGCTGAGGGTTTCGCGCACAGCGGCGAAGTGGTCGCGACATTCAGCGCACAAATGGCCGTCGAGCAGGGGGAAGCGTTGGGTCGCCTCCACGCATTCGGGCAACTTGCAATCGAAAATGCGCAGCGGGTTGCCGTCGATCTTGCGCCGGCAATCGGCACACAGACGGCTTTCCTTGGCGTGGGCCGCCTTTCTCAGCTCCTCCAGGTATTGGGGGCGGCAGCGCGGGCAGCCCACCGAATTCAATTCCAGGCGGATGTCGGCGATGCCAAGCTTCTTTAGAAAATCGACGGCGGCGAAAATGACCTCGGCGTCCACCTGCGGCGATTCGTCGGCGAAAACCTCGATGCCGAACTGGTGGAACTGGCGGTAACGGCCCTTCTGCGGCTTGTCGTAGCGGAACATCGGCCCGATATAATAGAAGCGCAGCGGCGACACCGTCTCAAAGAGATTGTTTTCGATGGCGGCGCGCACCACCGAGGCGGTGTTCTCGGGGCGCAGGGTCAGGCTGCGCTCGGACTTGTCGGTGAAGGTGTACATTTCCTTCTGCACGACTTCGGTCTCGCTGCCGATGCCGCGGCTGAAAAGCTCGCTATGCTCGAAGATCGGGGTGCGGATCTCCTGGTAGAGGAACTTTTTGTAGTAGGCGTGGATGGCGTTTTCCAGGTAATGCCATTTTTGGATCTCGGGAGCATAAATGTCCCGCGTGCCTTTCGGAGCTTTGATCTCGTTCA
>JAPKZL010000139.1 GCA_026393795.1 Candidatus Aminicenantes bacterium
TCATGGCCACCTTCCAGGAGCTGAACCGCCAGGGCATCACCATCATCATGGTCACCCACGAGCACGACATCGCCGCCTATTGCCGGCGCATCATCGAATTCCGCGACGGCCGGATCATCCGCGACCTGGCGGTGGCACATCCCCATGACGCCGGCAAGGACCTGGAAAGCGGCCGCTGGCAGACTGCGCCCAGCCAAGGAGTTCCCTCATGAAATGGAAGAACCTGATCAAGGTGGCTTTCAAGTCGATCGTCAAGAACAAGATGCGCACCCTGCTGACCATGCTGGGCATCATCATCGGCGTTGCCGCCGTGATCGTCATGGTGGCCATCGGCAAGGGGGCCGAGAAGCGCATTCAGGACCAGATCGCCAGCATGGGCACCAACCTGATCATGATCGTCCCCGGCTCGATGCAGCAGCGGGGCGTGCACATGGGGCCGGACCAGGGGGTGCAGCTGACCCTTGACGACGCCGACAAAGTGAAAAAAAACAGCACCTTGCTGGAAGCCGTCTCGCCGGTGGTGCGCACCGGCGTCCAGGTCATCGGCGGCAGCGGCAACTGGAGCACGGCCGTCTGGGGGGGATCGGAGGAATACCTGAACATTCGCGACTGGAAAATGAGCTCCGGCGATTTTTTTTCCGCCGCTGACGTCCGCGCCCAAAACAAGGTCTGCATCATCGGCCAGACCATCGTGAAAAACCTCTTCGCCAATGAAGATCCGATCGGTCAGCAGATCCGCCTGCGCAACGTCCCGTTCAAAATCATCGGCATTTTAAAGGAGAGGGGCCAGAGCGCCTTCGGCCAGGACCAGGATGACGTGATCATCGCCCCCTACACCACCGTCTACTACCGTCTGAGCGGCGAGCCGCACATCAACCAGATATTGGCCAAGGTCGTCTCACTGGAGCAGATGACCCAGGCGCAGGCGGAAATTACCGCCATCATGCGCGAAGCCCATAAGCTGGAAGAAGGCGAAGACGACGACTTTACCGTGCGCAACCAGACCGACATCGCCAGCACCGCCCAGGAAACCACCCAGGTATTGACCATCCTGCTGGCCTCCATCGCCAGCATCTCGCTGCTGGTCGGCGGCATCGGCATCATGAACATCATGCTGGTCTCGGTCACCGAGCGCACCCACGAGATCGGCATCCGCATGGCCATCGGCGCCCGCAGCCGCGACATCCTGGTGCAGTTCCTGATCGAGGCCATCGTGCTCAGCCTCTCCGGCGGCCTGATCGGCGTACTGATCGGCTTTGTGGCCACCTGGGTCGTCCACCTGGCCACCGAATGGAACACGGTCATCGCGCCGGCGAACGTTTTCCTTTCCTTCGGCTTCGCCGGCGCCGTGGGCGTCTTCTTCGGCTACTACCCGGCGCGCAAGGCCGCCGCCCTCAACCCCATCGAAGCCCTGCGCTACGAGTGATGAGCTAAGGTACCCCCCACCTTAGCTTTGGTTCAGTCCTGCAATCAATACAAATGGATATTGTTTTCTCGACATCGCCGAACCATCTCGTCGGGCCAGAGAGTGGCCTGAACTTCGCCGATATGGGCCTTGCGCAGAAAAAACAGACACAAGCGCGATTGACCGATGCCGCCGCCGATGGATAAGGGCAGTTCCCCGGCAAGCAGTTTTTTATGAAAATAAAGTTTCTGGCGTTCGCTTTTTCCAGTCAGTTTCAATTGCCGCAGCAAAGCTTCCCCGTCGACGCGAATACCCATGGAAGAGAGCTCTAAAGCCCGGTTCAACACCGGATACCAGATGATAATATCGCCGTTCAAACCCTTGCCTCGGGGATTGGATGTCGTCCAGTCGTCGTAATCGGGGGCGCGGCCGTCATGGGGCTTGCCGTCCTGCAAGGGGCTGCCGATGCCAATAATAAAGACAGCACCGTATTCTTTGGCAATGGCGTTTTCCCTTTCCTGGCACGAAAGTTTGGGATATTTTTCCAGCAAGTCCTCGGCATAGATGAAGGTGATTTTTTCGGGCAGGATGGTTTTGATCTGCGCATAATGGGCAAAAATATAGGCCTCGGTCTGGCGGATGACCAGATAAATCAAACGGACGATCTTTTGCAAAAATTCAATATTCCGCTCCCGTTTGCTGACCACCCGTTCCCAGTCCCACTGGTCAACGTACAAAGAATGAATGTTGCTCAGCGTCTCGTCTGGACGGATGGCATTCATGTCCGTGTAAATCCCTTCGCCGGCGGGGATTTTAAGATCGGCCAGGGCCAGTCGCTTCCATTTGGCTAAAGACTGGACGATTTCAGCTTGGGTGTTGTTCATGTTGCCGATTTGAAAAGAAACAGGGCGTTCGACACCGTTCAGATCGTCATTGATGCCAGTGCCGGTCTTGACAAAAAGCGGGGCCGTAATCCGGTGCAGGTTCAGAGCGCCAGCCAGCTTTTTTTGAAAAAAATCCTTTATCAACAGGATGGCGTTCTCGGTTTCCCGGTAATCCAGGATCGCTTTGTATTTTGGGGGAATGCATAAAGCATATTTCATTTTTTCTCCTTATGATGGTTTTATTGAAGCTTGAAAAAAAGAAGGGTTTTGTTTTAAATATTTTCAGGCGGGGGGAACCGCCCGATTATTGTTATTATTATTACTGGCAGCGGAAACAGTCGCTGCAAGGATGGTTGTACTGAGCAAAAACTTGTCAGGCAAACACATGCAATATTTATACAATAGTTCCCAGTCCAATGCAAGTTTCTGCGGCAATAAATTTGATTTTATTTTTTGACAACTTAAATTTATCTTGAGAAAAGTTTTAAAGGTGGACATACTTTCACTATGATTTCAACTGCTGGAGGAACTTGCTGAAACCATAGTGTGACTACCAGGATAAGCTCATAATTTGTGCTGCCATTTGACCTGAAGACTATTTTTTGCTAAGATGAGATTTCTCCGAGTTTAAAGAGCTAAAGTCCGGAAGGACCAGGCCTTTAGACCGTGAGGGTAAAGCCGGAAACGGCCTTGCCTCCCGAAATTGGAAAGGAGAAGGCCATAAACTACAATAAAAACAAAACTCTGAACGCGACAGATAAAAGCCGCAAAAAATCCTTGATCAGCGTCGAAACCGCCGAAAAAATTCTCGGCGAATTCCCGGTTTCAATATTCATGAATACCGTCCCTCTGCTAGCTGCTCAAAATCGCATCCTGGCCAAAAACATTGCCTCCCCTTTCGCAATCCCCGAATTCGACAAGTCGGCTATGGACGGTTATGCCTACAATTCCGCCGATCAATCCCAGGCTTATCTCGTTCTGGAAACCATTGCCGCCGGTATTCCGCCCAAATCCACCATCGCTCGCGGTCAGTGCGCCAAGATAATGACCGGGGCCATGCTCCCTATAGGCGCCGACCAGGTGGTCAAGCGCGAATGCACCAGTGAAGAAAACGGCTTCATGAAGATCATCGCTGAAGACAAAAACCGCAACATCCGCTATAAAGGCGAAGACCTCCAGGCCGGGCAGTTGGTTCTGGAAAAAGGCACGCTCCTGCAGGCAGCCCAGATCGCACTTCTCGCTCAGTTGGGAATAGCCGAAATACCTACAGCCCGACCGCCCCGTATCGGCATCATCACCACCGGCTCGGAACTGGCCGAACCCGGGTGTCCCCTGGGGCCCGGTCAAATATATAATAGCAATTACTATTCCCTGTCAGCCCAGGTACGCGCCTTGGGCGCTGAACCCATAGCTTTGGGCCATATCGCCGATGATCTCGAAACGACCACCACGCTCATCACTGCGCGTCTTGCCGAATGCGACATGCTGATCCTGTCCGGAGGGGTTTCAGCCGGAGATTTCGATTACGTACCCGCGGCAATGAAAAAAGCCGGCATCACCCTCCATTTTGAAAAGATCGCGGTCCAGCCGGGCATGCCAACGGTCTTTGGCAGCAAGGGTGACAAAATCGTTTTCGGTTTACCGGGAAATCCGGTTTCCACATTCGTGATTTTTGAAATATTCATAAAGCCATTTATTTTCCGTATGCTGGGGCATGTTTTTCAACCCATGATTTTAAAAGCCAAGTTGAATCGGGATTACAAACGCAGCAAAACTGCCCGTACGGCATTTGTCCCAATTCACTATCACGATGGCCAGGTTGAAATACTGAATTATCAAGGATCGGCCCATCTACACGCCCTGAGCCAGGCCAATGGCTTGCTGCGCATACCCGCAGGGCAACTCAGTATCACCGCCGGGAGCACCATCGATGTTCGATGCCTATGAGCGCAAGATCAATTACCTGCGGGTAGCCGTAACCGACCGCTGCAACCTGCGCTGCAGCTATTGCATGCCGGCAACGGGCATCAAGCTGAAGAGCCACGCCGACATCCTACCCTATGAACAGATCGTCCAGGTCGCTGAGGCGGCCGCTGGGCTCGGCATCGACAAAATCCGCCTGACCGGCGGCGAGCCGCTGGTGAGGAAAAATATCGCTTTTTTGGTTCGCGCCCTGAAGGCGCTCCCGGGAATCAGCGAAGTCAGCATGACCAGCAACGGCGCCCTCTTGGATTCGCTGGCCGCAGAGCTCAAGCAGGCCGGGCTCGACCGCCTGAACATCTCGCTGGACACCCTGGACAAGGACAAGTACCGCCGCATCACCCGCAACGGCGACATCGAAAAGGCGTTGGCTGGCATCGCCGCCGCCCGCCAGGCCGGATTTCAGGCCAGCAAGATCAACATGGTGCTGATCCCGGGGTTCAACGACGATGACGTGGAGGCGATGAAAACGTTTTGCCGGGCCAACGGCCTGCGCCTGCAGCGCATCCACCACTATTCGCTGCATGACCTGAAAAGCGCCGACCGGGCCGTAGCGGCCGAAAGGCCGCTTTCCTGCCGCGAGTGCAACCGCTTGCGCCTGACGGCCGATGGCAAGCTGAAGCCCTGCCTGTTTTCCGACCTGGAATTCCCGGTCGATTTTTCCGATATCCGCACCAGTATTGAAAAAACCGTGGCCGCCAAGCCACGGCACGGCGTATCCTGCCGCAACCGCGAAAACTGGCAGATAGGAGGATGAATGAAACTCAGCCACGTCGATGATTCAGGAAAAGCGCACATGGTCGATATCAGCGCCAAGCCGCCGCTGCACCGGGAAGCCGTGGCCGCGGGCAAGATCATCATGGCCGCACCGACGCTGGAGTTGGTGCGCAAGAACCTTCTGCAAAAGGGCGACGCGCTGGCCGTGGCCCGCGTCGCCGCCATCCAGGCCGGGAAAAAGACGGCGGAACTCATCCCCCTCTGCCACCCGCTTTCCATCCACCATCTGGACGTCCAATTCAACATCGTGGCCGACAGCATCGAGATCACCGCCAGGGCGGTCAGCGAGGGCCGGACCGGCGTCGAGATGGAGGCGCTGACCGCGGTGAGCATCGCCGCCCTCACCCTGTACGACATGTGCAAGGCGGTCGACAAGAAGATGATCATCGGCGCCATCGCCCTACTGGAGAAAAGCAAGCGTGACATTCACGGTTGAAGCAGTCGCCATCGCCAACGCAAAAGGCGTGGCCAAGCATGAAACGGCCGAGATCGAGCTGCGCGAAAATTTCGGCATCATCGGCGACGCCCACGCCGGTCCCGGGCACCGTCAGGTCTCGCTTCTGGCCGGCGAAGCCATCGACGCCATGAAAGCCAAGGGACTGGAGCTGGCCCCGGGCGCCTTCGGCGAGAACATCGTCACCCGCGGCGTGGACTGGAGCCGGGCCCAGGTCGGTGGGATCATCGCCATCGGAAAGGTACGGCTGCAGATCACCCAGATCGGCAAGGAGTGCCACAGCCGCTGCGCCATCTATTACTCGGCCGGCGAATGCATCATGCCCACGCAGGGGCTCTTCGCCAAAGTGCTTGAAGGAGGCAAGATCCATGCTCAAAGTAGCGGTCATTACCGTGTCCGATAGGGCGTTTGCCGGAGAATATGCCGACCTGTCGGGGCCGCGCATCCGCGCCATCCTGGAGCAGCGGCTGCCGGGCGCCGACATCTCCCTGTGCGTCGTCCCCGATGAGGCCGAAGCGATCGCCAGGGCCGTCAACGACAACCTGGATAGGGACTACATCCTGACCTGCGGCGGCACCGGGCTTTCGCCCCGGGACATCACCCCCGAGACCTGCGCCCACATCTGCGATCGCGCCATACCGGGCATCAGCGAATGGCTGCGCCGCGAATCGGCCAAGGAAACGGCGCACGCCGTCTTTTCCCGCGCTTACAGCGGGCAAAAGGGAAAGAGCATCATCGTCAACTTCCCCGGCTCGGTGCGCGGCGCCGAGCTCTGCGCCACGCTGCTGGCCGAAGTCATGGAGCACGGCCGCGACATGCTGCACGGCGGCGGCCACGAGCCCCTAGGCCGCTGACGCGGTTATTTCTTCCCGCGAGCCCAACTGATCAAGTCGTCCAGCTTGCGCTCGGGAACCGGGGTTGGTCGGTCGGCCTCCAACACCACGCTTTTTTCGGGGGGCTTGCCAATAAGACGTTCAATCTTGGCCAGCAGATCTCCTTCGCGGAAAGGTTTTTCAATGAAATCGTCAGCCAGCCTCTTATGCACGTACATGCGCAGGTTGACATCTTTGTAGACCCCGGTCATCAGAATAATGGGAATATAACGCAATTCGTCGCTGCCCTTGACCTTCTCGCACAAGGCGATCCCGTGCATCCTAGGCAGGAGAATGTCGGCGACGATGAGGTCGGGCTTTTCCCTGGCGACCAGTTCGAAACCGCTGATGCCGTCGGCGGCCAGCAGAACCGCGTAGCCGGCGTTGCTAAGAAGCTCCTGCAGGGAATCGCGGATGATAGGATCGTCATCAATGATCAGTATTTTGCTACCCATCTTGTCCCCCGTCTCTCTCTATCCCCCTTATTGCCACTATCGAATTGAAAAGTCAAGTCAAAAACGCCGGCGCACGGCGGTGATTGCTTTTCTCACGCCTGACGGATTATAATGCCCCCAACATGACGAAAAAAGATTCCCTGGATAAAATAGTCATCTATTGCGATGGGGCCTGCAGCAACAACCAGCAGCGCCAGAACCGCGGCGGCTGGGGAGCCATCCTGATCTATAAAGGCAAGACCAGGGAAATCTCCGGGGCCGAAAAAAACACCAGCAACAACCGCATGGAACTGCTGGCCTGCATCAAGGCCCTGGAGGCGATCAAGAACCCCGCCCTGCCCGTGGCCATTTTCACCGACAGCGCCTACCTGCACAACTGCCTGGCGCTGAAATGGTACTTGCGCTGGCAGAAAAACGGCTGGCTGACGGCCGGCAAAAAGCCGGTGGAAAACAAGGATTTATGGCTGCACCTGCTGACATTGAAGGACCGCTTCCGCCGGATCGCCTTTCACAAGGTGGCCGCCCACAGCCACGTCGAATGGAACGAACGGGCCGACGAACTGGCCAAGGAAGCCATCCGGAAACTTCTATAGATTACTCCGCCCGCTTTTTCGTCAGTAATGGTTCAGTTTCATGATCTCGCTTAGGGGAAGGCGCTCGGGCCGCTCCTTCTCGCCCTCGGCTTGTTTCGGATTCAGCAGGGGGTTGGGCGGGAGCAGATGCCGGCCGACATTGACCAGGGTGATCAGTCTCATATCGGCGGGAATGCCCAGGATGTCCTTGGCCTTGCCCTCATCGTACCCGGCGATGGGATGGGCGACCAGGCCGAGCTCCGTGGCTCGCAGGATTAAAAAGGCGGTGGCCATGCCGGTATCGAAAAGATAATATTCCCTTTCCTTGACCAGGCAATCCAGGTCCCTGCGGCTGCAAACGGCGATGATCATCGAGGCTGCTTGCGTCCATTCGTTGCCCTTGTTCATGGCTCCCCGCAGCCGGTCTAGGACATCCGCGTCATAGGCGAAAACAAAGCGCCAGGGCTGATTGTTAAAACAGGATGCCGACAACGACGCGGCCATCGCCAGGTCGCGGACCAATTCTTCATTGATCTCCACCGCTTGAAAGGAACGGTAGGCGCGCCGCATTCTGATGATTTCCATCAATTCCATGCTCCCTCCCGGATAGAAAAAGCCAACCCTTTGATAAAACGCTTTACTTTTTGACCGACTCCCGCTTCATCTGGAAGATCTTGCGCAAATGGTCCATCTCTTCGTGGATGACCCTCTCCACCGCCGCCGTGCGCCCCTTGGCCAACATCTCCTTCAGCCCGGAGAAGAAGACGATCGAGTCCTTCTCGAAGCCCATGGCCAGGTCGAGGATTTCATCCAGGCTGGAGATCCGCGCCAGTTTTGCCTGGATCGCCTCCTTGTCGCCCAGCTGGTGGGCCTTGACGAACTCTTTCATGTAGGCCTGGTACTCTGCGTCCGCTTCCGCGTCCCCTTTTGCGGCATCGTCGGCCTGTTCCTGCAGTTTCTTAAAAAGCGTCTTGTGCTTAAATTCCTCGTCGGCCAGGTACTGGAAAAGCTGGGTCGCCCTCGGCTCGCTGAACTTTTTCATGGCCTCGACGTAAAACTCATAGCCCCTTTCTTCAATGTAGATCGCGAATCCCAGGATCTCCTTCACCGCGAGCAAATAGGACATCGTTTCACCTCTTGTTCGTAGCGCTCAAATGCGTCAGCCAAATCAAAACCAATCCGATTAAAAATATGACTATAATACAACCCGATTTTTTTTTCAAATGCATAGTTCGAATCGCATTGGGTGAAAACTCACCCCCACCCCTCTCTTGCGAAGAGAGGGGCATGGATTTTCTCCCTTTCTCTTGCCAAAAGAAGGGCAGCACAAACCTTCTGGCCACCACGTGGACAGATTTGGTTTGTCTACCATCACTATGTTTTCAGCTAACTCCGGTGGCTGCTGAAAACATCTCGTGATGGTATACTTTCACTGGATGATTTCAAAAACTGAAAGATTATCTGAAATCATAGTGAAAGTATGCCACCATGGGGGCCGGGGATGAGTTAGCCTTTTCCGAATCTATCCGTCTCAAGTCAGCAGGATGGTGAATTTCTGGTACAAAGACGCCTTGAGCTCTCGGAAGGCATGGCGCCGGTTCATGGCGATTTCAAGATTGCCGTGGCTGCCGATCAGCAGGAAGGGCTGGCCGCTGCTGGAGGCATAGTTTTGCCGGTACTCGCCGATCTCCCGGTCATTAAGGCGCAGCGTGAAATGCTGGCAGCCGCAGCCCTCCAGTTTTTCGAAGAGCCATTTCCCCGGCACGTTGCTGATGATGTTCCCGAACTTGTCAATATGGATGATCCGCCCCTCGATCTGGTTTTGCGCCGCCAGTTGCGGGTGATAATCGGGATTGACCACGAATTCGGCGGTTGGCGTGCCGATGTCGGCCGCAGCCGTTCCCTTCGACAAATAAGCGGCCACCGGGGCCATGCGATCGCGCGCCTCGAAGGTGGATGAGCCGGATACCAGAAAATAGCGCTCCTGGTCGATCTCGCGGACGACGACGTCCCGGCCGAGGTCGAAGATCGGAGTCAGGATGCCGTTGTCGGGAGCGACGAAGCTGAAATTGGCGGCCGTGACCAGGAGCAGCTTGCGCGTGGTGCCCACTCCGGGATCGACCACCACCAGGAAAATGGTGCCGGCCGGGAAAAAACGGAAGGTCTTTTCCAGCACGTAGGATCCGCCCTGGATGAAATAGGACGGGACGCCGTGGCAAATGTCGATGATGTCGGCCTGAGGGTTGATTTTTTTGATCACCCCCTTCAAAGTGCCCACGAAGTAATCGTTTTCACCGAAATCGGTGATCATGCCGATGCTCATTCCTCACCTCCCGAACCATCCCGCCCGTATTCTAATTTAAAACACTTTTTTTTTCAAAAATCGACCGGGGATGCCCCGTGCAGAAAAAGTTAAGTTCGACGCACATTATAATGCTCCCATTGCCTCAAGCGGACGAACCGGATTTGGGCAGCAAGCTTTCTATGGTAGAATAAGTACATGAAAACGCTCAAAACATCATTTTTAATAGTTATATTCTTCCTGGGATTGGCAAATTTTTGCTATGCGCAAGCCGACGGCGAACCCTCTGATTTCAGCGCCAAGGATATTTCCGGCCGCAGTATAAAATTGTCCGACTTCAAAGGCAAAGTCGTGCTGCTCGATTTCTGGGCCACCTGGTGCCCGCCTTGCCGTGTGGAAGTCCCCAACCTACTCGACATTTTCCGCAAGTTCAAAGACAGGGATTTCATTCTGATCAGCGTCAGCCTCGACCGCGACCTGCAGGCGGCACGCCAGTTCGTCAAGGACAAGGAGATGGATTGGCTGCATATCATTGACCGCGAGGCCGGCCGCGCCATCGCCGACCTCTACCAGGTGGAATACATCCCGGCGACGTTTCTTATCAACCGCAAGGGAAAAATCGAGTCCAGCCAGCTGCGCGGCGACGAGCTCAAGAACAAGATCGCGGCCCTGTTGAAGTAATCCGCAACTATTTGATTTTTATCTCGATATCCTGGCCGGCGATCTTGCGGCTGATGTAAAAGGTTTTCACCCAGGTCAAGCCCGAATTATGCGACTTGGCGAAGACCTCACAGAAGGAATTGCGCCAGTTCTCCTTGTTTTTTTCGAAAGCGGCCGCGGAGGAGGCGCGGTACCCGAAGCCGGCCTTCAAGGTGATGCGGCCGCTCTCTCCGCCCGGGGGCAGGGGCCGGCGCAACGTCATCTGGTACCCCTCGCCGATGTATTT
>JAPKZL010000140.1 GCA_026393795.1 Candidatus Aminicenantes bacterium
CTTACTGGTCACGCGTTACGCGTCACGAGTCACGTTGGTTCAGTCATAATTCTCTATCATGAACCGCCGTAGGACGTCAGGCAGCGGCGAGGTGACGCTCAGCGGATAGCCGCTGAATGGGTGGCGAAAATCGATGCGGAAGGCGTGCAGGGCCAGGCGCTGGAAGCCCTGATCCTTGCGGTTTCCGTAGAGGCTGTCGCCCAGGACCGGGTTGCCGAAATGGGCCAGGTGGACGCGCAGCTGGTGGGTGCGGCCGGTGTGCGGCATTAGGCGCACGAAGGTGAACGTGGCGAAGGCGCGGATGACCGAAAAATCTGTGATTGCCTCGCGCTGGTCGTCGCGCTCCTCCCGCGGCACCTCAAAGCGGGCGCGGTTCTTCAAACTGCGCGCCAGCGGCAGGTCGATGGTGCCGTTGCGGAAGCGCATGGCGCCAGCGACCAGCGCCAGGTAGGTTTTTTGCATCTCCCGCTCCTGGAACAGCTCCTGCATTTTTTGCTGCGCTTGTTCGGTCTTGGCCAGGATCAGGATGCCGGAGGTGTCCTTGTCCAGGCGGTGGACGATGCCCGGCCGTTCCTGGTCGGCCATCTCGTTTATCTGCGGATAATAGAAACGAAAAAGGTCAAGCACGGTTTCCTGTTTTTCACCGGCGCCGGGATGGACGACGAGGCCGGCCGGCTTGTCGATGACCAGCAGCCATTCGTCCTCGAACAGCTTGACCAGCTGTTGCGAGGGGACGTATTCTTTTTCTTCGGGGGTCTCGATCACCACCGTCACCCGGTCGTCGGGGCAAACCCCGCGGTTCTTGCGCAAGCTGACGACTCCGTTGAGGCTGACCTGCCCATTCCGGATCAGCTTTTCTATTTGGTTGCGCGAAATAGAATCCATTACGGCGGCCAGGAAAAGATCGATCCTCGGGCAGCGCTCCCTAACCTTGAATGTGATGCTCTTTTTCACCTTTGTTTTTAAAGCCTTTCAGCAGGGCCAGGGCGGTCACGAAACCGATGATGCAGATCAGCTGCGGCACGCTCAGGCTGCGGAACGGACGGTCCAAACCGCCGAAGACGTAGCCGCGGTCAGAATCACCGCGGAAAAACTCGACCGTGAAACGGATTAAAGAATAGTTCAAGATATAGAGGGCGAAGACCTGGCCCTTGAAGCTCCTTTTTTTGTAGGCGATGGAAAGGAGGATGAAGTTGACGAGATTGAGCAGCGCTTCGAACAGCTGGGTGGGGTAGAGTGCCACATGGAGCGGCACCCCGGTCAGGAAATTGGCCTTGGCGCTGCTGAAGGTGACGGCCAGGGGAAAATGCCCGGCTTCGCGCCCCCAGCAGCAGCCGGCGGCGAAGCAGCCCAGCCGGCCGAAGAAATGGCCCAGGGCCAGCGCCGGGCCGCCGATGTCTCCCAGCACGCGGTAGCTGAGGGAGTGGCGGCGGATGAACCAGACGGCAAACAGGGCTCCGGCGATGAGGCCGCCGAAAAACGTGCCCCCCGAGGTCAGCAGATACCTGATCTCGGCCGGGTATTTCAAATAATAATCCAGGTTGGTCGCCAGGAGCAGCAGCTTGGCCCCCAGCAGGCTGAGGAGCATGACGTAGAAGATGAAATCGGTGAAGATCTTCAGGTCGAGGTTTTCGGCCTTGGCTTTCTTGAAGGAGAGCAGGATGGCCAGCAGCACGCCCAGGGCGAACAGGAAGCCGTAGCTGGCGATGGTCAGCGGCCCGATCTCGATCAGGATGGGGTGCATGTGCCTCTCCAGAGCGACGCGGCCAGCAGCAGCACGCCGATGGTGATGCAGCTGTCGGCGCAGTTGAAGGTGGGCCAGTGGTGGGACGTGACGTAGGCGTCGAAGAAATCGACCACGAAGCCCAGGCGCAGGCGGTCGATGATGTTGCCCAGCGCGCCGCCCAGGATGAAGGCGTAGGCGGTCAGCTCCAGGCGGCTGTTTTTGGGCGAGCGCAGGAAAAAATAACCGACGATCAGCAGCGCGGCGATGGCCAGGACGGTGATGACCGTCGGCACCCACTGACTGCCGTGGCTGTTGAAAAATCCCCAGATCGCTCCCGAATTGCGCACGTGCCAGATGCGGAAAAAGCCCTTGACCAGGGTCCGCGTCGATTCCAGCGGGACGGTCTTGGCGACCAGCCACTTGCTGGCCTGGTCGACGGCAATGATGGCCAGGATGATGGTGAAATAAACCGATTTACCTTTTGTCGTCAATGGTCTTCTCCTTGATGACGTCGGCGCAGCGCGGGCAGAGCTCTTTGTGGCCGCCGGCCGCCGGCTCGATCCAGTTCCAGCAGCGCGGGCATTTGCGCCCCTGCGCCTTGCGGGCAATGATCTTTTCTTCCTTGCCGTTCCGCACGGTGATGGCAGCGATGACCAGGATGGTCTTGAACAGGTCGCCGGCTTTTCGCAGCAGTTGCTCGTCGGCGCCGTTGGTTTCGATGACGACGTCGGCCTCAAGCGAATCGCCGATGAGCTTGCCGGCGCGGGCGGTTTCAATCTCCTTCAGGATGCGGTCGCGGATGGCCATGATCCTCTGCCATTTCTCTTCGTCGACCGCCGCAGCGGCGGCGTCGCCGGTTTCGGGAAAGCGGGCCAGGTGGATCATGGCTTCCTTGCCCGCGTAGGCGGGGACAAAGGCCCAGGCTTCCTCGCAGGTGAAGGAGAGGATCGGCGCCATCAGCAGCAGCGTCTCGCGCAGCAGGGCGAAGATGGTCTGCTGGGCGGCGCGGCGCTCGGGTGCGTCGGCGCGGTTGCAATAAAGGTTGTCCTTCTGGATGTTGAGATAGAAGGCGCTCAAATCGACGGTGAAGAAATTGAACATGGCGTGGAAGATGACGTAGAACTCGAAGTCGGCGTAGGCCTTCAGCACGCGGGCCTTGGTCTCCTGGAGCCTGTGCAGGATGTAGAGGTCGGTCTCGCCCAGGGCGGCGTCAGTGACCTTATCGCGCTCGGGGTCGAAATCGCCGAGAACTCCGAGCATGAAGCGCCAGGTGTTGCGGATCTTGCGGTAGCTTTCGCTCAGGCGCGACAGCATCTCCTCGCCGAAGCGCACGTCCTCCTGGTAGTTGACCATGGCCGCCCACAGGCGCAGGATCTCAGCCCCCTTGTCCTTGATGACGCTCTGCGGCTCGATGACGTTGCCCAGCGACTTGTGCATGGCCCGGCCGTCGGCGTCGAGCACCCAGCCGTGGGTGATCACCGTCCGGTAGGGGGAGGCGTCCAGGGCGCTGATGCCGACCAGCAGCGACGAGTGGAACCAGCCGCGGTACTGGTCGCCGCCTTCCAGGTACATGTCGGCCGGCCAGCGGTGCCCGGCGCGGCTCTGCAGGATGCCGTGCGACGAACCCGACTCGAACCAGACATCGAGGATGTCCTTGCCCTTTTTGAACTCGCGGCCGCCGCAGGCAGGGCACTTTGTCCCCGGCACCAGGAAGGCGTCCGCTTCGTGCTGGTACCAGGCGTTGGAGCCCTGCTCGGAAAATATTTTTTCCACGTTGGCGATGATGTCGTCGCGCAGCAAGGGGTGGTGGCAGTTGCTGCAGAAAAAGGCTGGCAGCGGCACGCCCCAGTCGCGCTGGCGCGAGATGCACCAGTCGGGGCGGTTGGCGATCATGCTCGAGATGCGCTCTTCGCCCCAGCGCGGCAGCCAGGTTACTTTGCTGATGGCGTTCAGCGCCTTGGCGCGCAGGTCGTCGCTATCCATGGCGATGAACCACTGCTCGGTGGCGCGGAAGATCACCGGCTTCTTGCAGCGCCAGCAATGGGGGTAGGAGTGGGTGATGGAGCCGTCGTGCAGCAGGCTGCCGTTGCGGCGCAAATCCTCGACGACGCGCTCGTTGGCCTTGAAGACCTGCAGTCCGGCGTAGGGGCCGGTGCTCTCGTCGAAGCGGCCGTCGGCCAGGACCGGGGAATAGATGTCGAGCCCGTGGGCGATGCCGGCGTTGTAGTCGTCCTGGCCGTGGCCCGGGGCGGTGTGCACGCAGCCGGTCCCCTGGTCGAGCAGGACGTAGTTGGTGTTGATCAAAAGCGAGTCGCGCTCGTAGAGGGGATGGTGGGCCTTGCGCCCGGCCAGCGCGCTGCCCTTGAATTCCTCAAGCTTCTGGAACGTGCCCCCCTTCAAGGCGGCGATGGCCGGCAGCAGCGCCGAGGCGGCGACATACAGCTCGCCGTTCATCTGGAACAAGGCGTAATCGTAGTCGGGATGCAGGGCGATGGCCAGGTTGGCGGGGATGGTCCAGGGGGTGGTGGTCCAGATCAGGACGAAAATTTCCCTGCCGGCGTACTTCTCCAGGAAAGGGGGAAGGTCCTTCAGGGCGAACTTGACCGTGATCGAGGGCGAGCGATGGTCGGCGTACTCGACTTCGGCTTCAGCCAGGGCCGTCTGGCAGGAGATGCACCAGTAGACCGGGCGCTTCTTGCGGTAGACGCTCCCCTTTTTGACGAAGGAATTGAAAAAGCGGATCACCGTCGCCTCGTAGACGTGGTCCAGGGTGGTGTACGGCTCCTCCCAGGCGCCGAAGATCCCCAGCCGCTTGAAGTCGTGGCGCTGCAGGTCGAGATACTTTTCGGCGTATTTGCGGCACTCGTCGCGGACCTCGATCTGGCTCATGCTCTTCTTGCGCGCACCCAGTTGCTGGTCCACCTTGTGCTCGATCGGCAGGCCGTGGCAGTCCCAGCCGGGGACGTAGGGGCTGTAAAACCCGGCCATCGCCTTGCTCTTGACGATGAAATCCTTGAGGATCTTGTTCAGGGCAGTGCCCAGATGGATGTTGCCGTTGGCGTAGGGCGGGCCGTCGTGGAGGATGTACGGCTCCCGCCCCTCATGGTCGATCAGGATTTTTTTATAAATATCGGCGTTTTCCCATTTTTTAAGGGTTTCGGGTTCTTTCTGGCTGAGCTGGGCTTTCATGGGAAAGTCCGTGCGCGGCAGGTTTAAAGTCTCCTTCCAGTCCATTTTTTTTTCCGACATGGCATAAACTCCGGTTAGGTTTGAAGCGATATTGTCGCTCATTTCAGCCGGTAAGTCAATAAAATTCCCCGCCGGGCCGTTGGCTGCGCCCCACTTTTTTGCTACAATGGTGAACCATAGATGGTGACCATCCGTTCATAGGATGTAATTGGAGGTGAACATGACAGATGAAAAGAACAAGGGGCCGCGCGAGGAGTTCAAGCTGGACGGGACCCAGGTGGTGGCCAAGATAAAGGAACTGATCCACGAGGGCAACATCCGGCGCATCATCCTGAAGAACGAGGAAGGCAAGACCCTGATCGAGATCCCCCTCACCCTGGGGGTAATGGGGGCGGCATTGCTGCCCGTTCTGGCGGCTGTAGGTGCCATTGCCGCGCTCGCAGCATCGATGACGATCGTGGTCGAAAAAGTGGAATGAAAGTT
>JAPKZL010000141.1 GCA_026393795.1 Candidatus Aminicenantes bacterium
TGGCGCTCATTCCTGATCAATACGGGATCAAGCCGCTTGGATATGTCGTGCGCGGCAATGGAAATTTTGCTTCAGGCGCTGAAAAAGCGGAGCGCTTGGCTTTACTGGATATGCTGCTGGCCGCCGGGGCGGATATTGAGGAAGCAGATTATTATGGGTATGGGTTGTCCGTCATCTTTTTTGCTAATGGGCGTTTCGCCCCGGATATGGTCGAAGCCCTGCTGGCCCGGGGCGCGCAGGTGAACCGCAAATCCCTGACCGCCTATCCCGACAGTTTCTGTGACAATGATTTTACTTTGCCGGCAGGCTCGACGCCGCTGGATAAATATCAAGCCTTGCTGGAAGTCGTGCCCGCGGATGATGATTTTAAACCGTTCAGAGAAAGCATCGTCGGCATGATCGGGGTCCTGAAAAAACACGGTGCCCACAATGGAGCCTGGGCGACGCGACCGCAACCGTAAAAAACTACCTGAAGCGGAAAAACATTTTGCCCAGGCGCCGCAGTTCGTCTTTTTTCACGATCTGCAAGGCTATAAGCGCGGCGCCGAACGCGCCCAGCATCGCCAATTTAATTAAAACGCTCAGGCCGCCGTGATAGTATAGGTAGTAATAAATGGCTCCGCTGATGAAAATCGCAGCCAGGATTTTGAATATTTTTCCATATTCGTAAGGGATAGGATAGAATTTCTGGGCGAAATAGAAAATCCCGGCCGCCATCACCAGGTAGCTGGCCAGGGTGGCCAGCGCCGCGCCGACGATGCCCAAGGCGGGGATCAGCAGCAGGTTGGCCGCCACGTTGACCACGGCGCCGGCGCCGGTGATGTACGGAAAATACTTCGTCTTTTCCTCGATGTACAACCCGGCCTGGAGGTTGACGTAGATGCCGTTGAACAGGTAGGCCAGCAGAATGATCGGCACCACGACCAGGCCGGGCAGGAAATGCTTTTCGATGAGCGTGCTCCCGGGGCCGATCCTGAGCCGGGCCAGGTTCTCGATTGACAGGGAGATGACGATCCACAGCAGGCTCGCCGTCAGCACGAACAGCGTCATCACTTTGGCGAAGATTTCCCTGGCATTTTTCTCCCTGGCGTTGTTAAGAAAAAAAGGTTGCCAGGCGTACTGGAACATCGAGACGACCAGCATCATGAAAATGCCGAGCTTATAGCCCGTCTGATATAAGCCGAGCGTGTCGGCGTTGGTCATGGCCAGGACCACCGGGCGGTCGATGACCTGGACCATGGTCGCGGCCAGGCTGGCCGGCAGGTAGGGGAGTCCGAAGCGCAGCATCCGTTTCAGCTCGACGCCGTCGATGCGGATGCGCAGCCGCTTGACTATTTCCGGCGCGACCAGGAGCAGGGTGACGGCTGAAGCGGCCAGGTTGGCGGCGAAGATGGCCTCGATGCCCCAATGGAATTTAATGAAGAAGAGCAGGTTGAGCCCGAGGTTGATCAGGATGTTGGCCAGCTTCAAGGCGGCGAATTTCCCGGCTTTGCGCTCCAGGCGCAGGTTTGCGAAGGGAACGAGGGCCAGGGTGTCGAAGAGCAGGATCAGGATGACATAGTAGATCAAGCGCGAGTAGCGGGCCGGAACGGCCATCAGCTGGCCGAAGGGAATGCGCAGCAGCAAAAGCAGCGAGGTCAGGGCCAGGGTCGACAGGCAGACGAAAACATAGGCGGTGGAAAATACTTTTTTCTTCTCCTCCGCACCGGCCAGCGAACTGTACTTCATGAAGGCCGCGTCCATGCCGTAAATATAGAAGATGTTCAGGAAGGCCAGGTAGGCGTAGATGTTGGTATAGATGCCCATGTCGGCGCGGGAGATGAAATGGGTGTAGAAGGGGACGAGCAGGAAATTGAGGAAGCGGCCGACGATGGTCGAGATGCCGTAGATCGCCGTATCCTTTCCCAACTCCTTTATCTTTTTAAGCATTAAAAAATGTCTCCCTGCCAGAGCATGGCACAGAATTGCTGCCAGGGAATAATTTGGATGCTATTTTGGAGTTTCCTAGGGAAAGGGTCCCGGGAAACAATAAAATACTGGCGGCATTTTGCTTCCTGGCTGAACAGATGCAGCCCTTTGGTCCGCTCTCCCGCGTGGTCGGAAGATTTGATTTCGATTGCCGCCTCTCCGTCGCCAATGATCAAATCGACTTCAGCGCCGTTGGTCGTCCGCCAGAATGACAGTTCCAGATTTTTTTGGCTGTAATGGTTGTAAGCCCAGCACTCCTGCAGGATGAAATGCTCAAAAGCCCTGCCGTATTCATTCGTCCCCGGAGTAAGCGAACGGTAGTTCAAGAGACCGCTGACAATGCCGACATCGAAAAAATAAAACTTGGCTGTATCGATCAGTCGTCGTTTTTTAGATTGTTTCCAGGGGAGCAGCCGTTTGCCGAGCAGTGTGTCTTCAAGGATCTGATAATATTCGCGGATAATTTTTGCCGAAACACCCGCTTCACGGGCGGCGTTGGAATAGTTAAGCAGCATGCCGTTGGTCAAGGCCGCGGATTTCAGGAATAGGCTGAAGGCGGGCAGGTTACGGGTCAGTGCTTCAGCTTGGATTTCCTCTTTCAGATAGTCGTTGATGTAAGCTTGCAGGTCCATATGGAAATCGGAAGACAAATAATGGGCAGGGATAAACCCTGAACATAGCGCCTTGGACAAATCCAATTGGTTGCCGATTTCCTTGCTTACCAGTGGGAACAGCTCATAGCGCCAAGCGCGGCCTCCCAAAAGACCTGTGTTGCTGCGTTTCAGTTTGCGGGCGCTCGAACCGGAAAGGAGGAATTGATAGCGTTTGTTTTCGATGAGCCAGTGGATTTCGTCCATCAGGTGCGGAATTTTTTGCACCTCGTCGATGACGATTGTTTTTTTCGTTTGGGCGGCGATCATTTGCCGTAGTTCTTTGGGGTTTTGGCTCAGCCGTAAAAAGAGATCGAAGTCGAGCAGGTCAATCCAAAAAGCGTTGGCGAATTGCCGGCGTAGAAGTGTGGTTTTACCGGTTTTTCGCGCGCCCCATAGAAAAGCGGACTGTCCAACCGGCAGGTTGATGTTTAGAACTCTAGGCAGGAATTTCTTACTATTCATAATCCAATAATATGATAATCTGCCCGACAAGTCAAATTATCTGTGATAATCCGCCCGACAAGTCAAATTATCCGCGATAAGCAGGACAACCGGCTGTCGAAATTTCACTGGATAAAACTGCGGGAAATAGCCGTAAAAATACCATTCAGGATTTTCAAAAGCGTTTATAGGGATAACCTTGATAAAGAAGTTTATTGACATTCCCAGGGTGAGCAATTAAAATCGAATCATGGATTGGAAGCGATCTTTACCCGGTGATCTTTTCTATGTATCCCAAAATGGATTGGTGATTCCCCGTTACATTTCAAAACCTTTGTTTTCATTTACATTATTTACATTCATTTTCTTAATGTTTGCTGTTCTAACATTAGTGATTCCCTTAGGACACGGTGATTCGATACTCTTTATTCCCGAAAGCCACCATTCTCAATTTCAATTTGTACGTGACGTGACTGCAATAGATTCCCTTGTTATTGTCTACATGTCTAGTAGTTCAGAAATTTGGATCAGTAGTGAACGGATCGATAATCCTGATTTGCTTACACTTTCGGATGAACTATCTCGTCAGTTTCTAAAAAAGAAGGATTGGATTAAAAAATTGAAGGTATCTTTTTAAACGAAAAAATATTTCTTATATGCGGGATTTATTGGCAACAACAAAAAATTATTTTTGCACATTGATTGTAGTACCCCATGGGGAAAGGTGGTTGATTTGTTGAAGGCGGCTCAGGCGGCGGGTGTCCGCGATGCCTGCTTCCTGACCGAGGAAGCTTATGACCCGAGTGAATCCAAGGCTGCGTCTTAGCAGTGAATATTGGTGGAATGGTGTTGCGATAAGGTAGGGGCAGGCCCTTTAGCACAAATCATCCGCCGACTTTGGCGGATTTGATTTGTCTGTCTCCGAAGGGGGGTCCGCTACAATTTTTCCAAACATTCGGCCGGGTCTTCCTTGACCTTTGGCGCATTTGACATTTAATTGGAGATAAATTAACATCAATTTGACAAATATATGGAGATATTATGAAAAGAGATAATTATCAGGATTTGCTGATGTGGAAAAATCAAACCAATAGAAAACCCTTATTGGTCCAGGGAGCTCGCCAGGTTGGCAAAACCTATCTCGTGAAGGAATTTGCCAGGAAAGAATATAAGGATTTCGCCTATTTTAATTTTGAAGAGACACCGCAACTGGCTTCCATATTTGAATCTTCCCTGGAGCCCCAAGTTCTATTGGAGTTATTGAGTGCATTTTGGGGCCGCAAAATTCAAAAAGATCATACCCTGATATTTTTTGATGAAATTCAGGAATGCCCTCGAGCCTTGACCAGCCTGAAATATTTTTCCGAGCAAGCTCCTGAATACTCAGTTATTTCTGCCGGGTCTTTATTGGGGGTGGCAATTGGAAAAACATCCAGTTTCCCTGTTGGAAAAGTCAATTTCCTTACCTTATATCCCATGAGCTTTTTTGAATATTTGGCTGCCATGGGCGAAGAGTCCCTGTTGGAATTATTATTAAGAAAAAAGGATTACAACTCTTTGGCGGAAGCATTTCATGACAAGCTATTGAGACATTTAAGGTACTACTTGTATGTCGGCGGTATGCCGGAAGTAATTGCCGCCTATTCATCCAGTCGTGATATTGCGGTTGCCCGCTCCATACAACGGGAAATACTAAACGCCTTTGAACGGGATTTCTCCAAGCATACCTCTACAGCGGAAGCCATAAAAAACTCTGAGGTCTGGCGGTCCATCCCCAGACAATTGGCCAAGGAAAACAAAAAATTTATTTATGGGGACGTGAAAAAGGGCGCCCGGTCATCGCGCTATGAATCGGCTGCGGAATGGCTTCGAAAAGCCGGTTTGATTCATTTATCCTATCATTTGGAAACGCCCAAACAACCCCTGTCTGGCTACGCCGAAAATGACAAGTTCAAAATATATTTGCTGGATCCGGGTTTATTGGGAGCAATGCTGAATATTCCCTCGCGGATGATTGTTGAAGGAGACAGGCTTTTTTCGGAATATTACGGAGCGTTTGTCGAAAATTATGTAGCCAATGAACTTACGCGCTTGAATATTGTCGACCGACTTTATTACTGGACCAGCAAAAGTGATGCGGAAGTCGATTTTATTATTTCTCGAGCGGATGGTATTTTTCCTCTGGAGGTAAAAAGTGGACAAAGCCGGCATGCCAAAAGCCTCCGGGTGTACTCACAAAAATATTCACCACCCCATATCTATCGAACCTCCACAAGAAATTTTACCAAAGATAATGACTTTATTCATTTACCCCTCTATGCCGTTGCTCTCATTGGCAACCTTTAATTTACCGATCAAGCTCTAATTAAAGGTATGTCCCCGGAAGGAGGGTCATCGCCATTATCTTTTGACAATCAGGTTAAAATCGGGTATAAAGCAATTTCAGCTCGCCAAAATCACTGTAGATTGTTTTGGGAAAAATTGCAGAGATTTAAAGATTGCCAGGAGGGGAGATGAAAGAAAAATTCGCCAGCCACGTATTCGACCTGGAGAAGATGAAGCAGGCTTTGCCGCCTACGGTATTCAAAAAACTGTTACGCACGGTGGACCAGAAAAAGTCGCTCGATGCCGAAGTGGCCGATTCCCTGGCCCGCGCCATCAAGCAATGGGCCGAGGCCATGGGCGTCACCCATTTCACCCACTGGTTCATGCCTTTGACCGGGCTGACCGCCGGCAAGCAGAACACCTTCCTGGAATGGGATGACAACCGCAAGATCATTTCGCATTTTTCCGGACGCGACCTGGTCAAGGGGGAGCCCGACGCCTCGTCGTTTCCTCACGGCGGCATGCGCTCGACTTTTGAAGCCCGCGGTTACACGGCCTGGGATCCCTGTTCCCCTGTTTTCGTGGTCAAAAACCGCAAGAATTGCGTCCTCTTCATTCCCTCGGTTTTTTACGGCTACAACGGTTGTGTGCTGGATAAAAAAACTCCGTTGCTGCGGTCATTGCGGCTGATCAATGACATCGCGCTTAAAATTCTGGCCAAATTCAACCAGCGGGCAAGCTGGGTGAAAAACATGGTCGGCGCCGAGCAGGAGTTTTTCCTGGTCCATGAAAAGGACTTTCAGAAACGGCCCGACCTGAAAACCGTAGGCCGGCTGATCTTCGGCGCGCGCCCGCCCCGCGGACAGCAGATGGGCGACCACTATTTCGGCGCCATCCCCGAAGCGGTGCTGAACTTTCTTGCCGATGTGGAGGAGGAGGCTCTGAAGCTGGGCATCCCGGTGAAGACGCGGCACAATGAGGTGGCCCCCAACCAGTTTGAAATCGCTCCGCTGTACGAGGAAGCCAATATCGCCGCCGATCATAACCAGCTGCTGATGGACCTGCTGACCCGGATTGCCCGTAACCACGGCATGGTTTGCCTGCTCCATGAGAAACCTTTTGTTTGTTTCAACGGCAGCGGCAAGCACATCAACTGGTCGTTGATGGATAATCAGGGGCGCAACCTGTTCGCCCCCGGCGATACCAAGAATTCGCGGCTGGTCTTCTTGTGCTTTTTAAGCGGATTTATTTGCGGCATGAACCGCTTCCATGACTTGGGCTTCCCCGGGCAACGAACTGCGCTTGGGAGGTCATGAAGCGCCGCCGGCTATCATTTCTGTCTTTTTAGGGGCAGAATTGCAGGGAATAATCGATGATCCACAAGCTTTTGTAGCCGGAAAATTCAGAAAATCGAAAATGGTCCGCTTCGAAGAATTCGTGCCGGCGATCCTCCACGATCTCTCCGATCGCAACCGCACGTCACCCGTGGCATTCACCGGGAACAAGTTCGAGTTTCGCATGCCCGGATCGTCGGCTTCGCTGGCTTTCCCGATCTCAGTGATCAACCTGCTTGTCGCTGCCGGTTTAACGGAAATATACAAGGCCATTGAGAAAACCAAGGACGAAAAAGCATTGATCCTTAAATTGCAGCATGTAATCCATGAAAACTCGGGCATTATTTTTGCCGGCGACAACTATAATTCTGACTGGCATAAGGAAGCCCGTAAACGTAAATTGTATATACCGGTTTCGGTGCCGGAGACGGTTGATCGTTTGAAAGAAGAAAAAAATATGCGCTTGTTCGAAGCATTTGCCATCCTGTCCCGCGAAGAGATCAACGCCCGCGCCGACATCAAAATCGAAATCTATGTCAAAACCGTGGAAATGGAATTGCGCGTCGCCCGCAATCTTTTGCGTGCCTATATCATTCCAGCGGCGCTTAAAAACCAAGCCATGCTTCTGAATGCTATTCGTCAGTTTCCGCAGGAAATCTTGGCCAAGAAACCGGCCATGCTCAAAAATCAATTCGCATTTATCGCCAATTTTACTGAAAAGATTAACCGGGCAATGGAAACGGTATCCTTGTTGGATGAAGATAATGACAAACTGAAAAAAGGAACTGATCGTACTCGGGCGCAATTTTGTACCAAATTCATCCGGCCGCACCTGGCCGAAGCGGCCATACTGGTCGAAAAGATCGAAGAGCGGGTGGACCGCGAATTCTGGACGCTGCCGCGCGTCACCGACATGCTGTTCCGGTAGTCACACTATAGTCACACTAGATAGGTTTCGTTACCTTTCGGGCACTACAAAACCTATAGTGTGACTATCTAGTGTGACTATCCCCGAAGGGGATATACAAATCAATCTCTCACCCGACGGTTCGGGATGATTTGAATTAAACCAACACTAGATGTTTTTGCACTATGGTTCCACACAGAATGATTGTTCTGTGGAACCATCTAGTGCAAAAACATAGTGTTGGTATGAAAAAGACACCGTGTGTAGGGGTTTGATTAATCAAACCCCTTGTATATTACTCTTTGTAAATATTTTAAGTATTAAAATATTTCCAAACGCCCCGATGTTTTTTATGACCGTTAACCCCTTGAGCTGAATGTTCGATCGTAGCAAGGTCTATCGGGGCTTTGCCAACATGGATGGTTTTCTGGTAATACATGTAGCTGTGGTGGTGAA
>JAPKZL010000142.1 GCA_026393795.1 Candidatus Aminicenantes bacterium
TCATACTTAATTTTCCTACAATCGCCCATGGATAACCATGAATAAGCAAACGGTCGTCGGCGTGGATCTGGGCGGCACCAATGTCCGGGCCGGGAAAATCAGCGGCCGGAAAATAACCGCGCGCTGCGCCCGCCCGATCACCGCTCTGGGCAGCCAGGACCAGGTGCTGCAGGAGGTTTGCCAAACCATCGCCGCCGTCTTTGACCATCGGGTCATTGCCATCGGCATCGGCGTCCCCAGCCTGGTGGACGCGGAAAAGGGCATCGTGTACGCGGTGGGGAACATCCCCTCCTGGCGCGAGGTGCCGCTCAGGGAGCACCTGCAAAACACGTTCAACGTCCCGGTCCACGTCAACAACGACGCCAACTGCTTCGCCCTGGGCGAATTCCGTTTCGGTGCCGGCCGCGGCTTCAGGAACCTGGTCGGCATGATCCTGGGCACCGGGCTCGGGGCCGGGATCATCATGGACGGCGAGCTGCGTTGCGGCCGCCATTGCGGCGCCGGCGAGATCGGCAAGATCCCCTACCGGGAGCACAACGTTGAATACTACAGCAGCGGCCAGTTTTTTCAACACCAGTTCGGAATGGATGGCGGGGTTTTGTATGAACGGGCCCGGGAGGGGAATTCCCAGGCCCTGGAGATGTTCGAAACCTTCGGGGAAAACCTCGGGGATGCGGTCATGATCGCCCTCTACGCCTTTGATCCCGAAATCATCGTGCTGGGGGGATCGGTGAGCCGGGCATGGCCTTTTTTCGAAAAAGCCATGCGCCGCAAGTTCGCGTCGTTCGCTTACCCGCACGCCCTGGCCAGGACGGTCATCCAGCCCGCCCAAACGCCCGACATATCGCTCCTGGGCGCCGCAGCCCTGTGTCTGTCCGTGGACACGTCCATTTCCCGCACATGAAGAAAAACGGGCCGGACCGGGCACGAACCGCGGCGGTGCTTATGCTGTTTTTTTTGGCGATCGCCGCCACAGCTGGGACCGACACCGTCCCTCCAGTTCCAGCGGCGTCCTGCCGCGCCGGGTTGCGCTCGTCGCCATACGGACCGCGCCACGGTTTTCCGGCCCCGGCCTACTGGCTCGCGGCCGCCCGCTCCATGGCCTCCGCTTTCACCCGGGCCGCCCCGGTCCTGGTCTGGATCGTCGGCACCATGGAAAGGGCACCGGCGGCCTCGGAAGAAAAAGGCTACAGCGGCCGCGTGCTCCTCTCCTTCCCGGCTCCCGCCGGCGGCGCCGCCTGCGCCAATATCGTTTTCGCACCCCGTGACGTCAATGAAGCCTATCTCGAGCAATTTGACCGCAACGGGTTCCAGGTCTGGCTGCAGGTGGAGCCGGGCAATGCCGACGTCGACACGCTGATCCGGTTGGCGCTGGGGCGCTACGCCAGGCACCCCTGCGTGATCGGCTTCGGCGTGGACGTCGAGTGGCACTGCTGGAGCCGGCAAAACAGCGCCGGGATAAAAATCACCGACGCTCAGGCCGAGGCTTGGAGCCAAAGCGTGCGCTCCTTCAATCCGCGCTACCAGTTGTTTCTCAAACACTGGCTCGCGGCCAGGATGCCGCCAACTTACCGCCGGGGCTTGGTCTTCATCAACGACAGCCAGCGCTTCGCCTCGTTCGCGCAGATGCTGAAACACTTTGAACAATGGGGAAAAAATTTCGCCCCGGCGCCGGTCGGCTTCCAATTCGGCTACCCCGCCGACAGGGGGTGGTGGCAGCGGCTGGCCAATCCGGCCCAGGATATCGGCAAGGCTTTGTTGTCCCGCCTCCCCAATGCATCGGACCTGATCTGGGTCGATTTCACCATGGAAGAAATATGGTCGCCGGCCATTTGCCAAACCGACCCTGTTTGCGCTATATTATCCCCTCAAGGAGCAAAATAGAGCAATGAAAAGCCTCAACGCCTCCGCCGATTTTTATATTCCGGACGAAAAACCGGAGGACGAAGCCCTGAAGCGGGTGATCCACCTGGGCGTCGGCGCCCACCCCGATGATCTGGAATTGCTGGCCGGTCAGGCCATCCTGGAGTGTCATCAAAAAGCCGACCGTTCGTTCGCCGGGGTCGTCTGCGCCGACGGCGCCGTTGTTCCGCGCTCCGGCCCGTTCGCCAAAAACAGCCCGGACGAGATGAAGGAGATCCGCCGCCGAGAGCAGCGCGCAGCGGCGGCGCTGGGCGGATACGGGTTGCTGGTGCAGCTGGGTTATCCGAGCCGGGAGATCTTGGACCACAAAAATCCGGCGCTGGAACAGGACTTGTTGATCATTCTGGAGGCGATGCGGCCGCGCGTTGTGTACAGCCACAACCTGGCCGACAAGCACGACACGCACGTGGCAGTGACCGCGGCCCTGATCCGGGCCATCCGCTGGATGAAGCCCGAGGAACGGCCGCAAAAAATGTACGGTTGCGAAGTCTGGCGCGGGCTGGACTGGCTGGACGACAAGGAAAAAGTGGTCTTCGACCTCAACGGCGCCGACCCGCTTCTGGCCTCACAGCTGCGCGAGCACAAATCCCAGCTCGGCGGCGGCCGGCGCTATGATGCGGCTTTCATCGGCCGCTTGCGCGCCAACGCCGCTTTCCAGTACCCGCCAGCGCCCGGCCCCGAGAAGCTGGCGCTGTTCGCCATGGACCTGACCCCGCTCGTGGTCGACGGCAACCTGGATATGGCTGATTTCGTGGCCGGCCGCATCGAGCGTTTCCAGGCCGACGTCCGTTCGCGCATCAGGAAATTCCAGCCATTTTGACGGGCCGACTTGCGGTCGTGGAGGATAAACAGCCATGAAGGAAGCCCTGCTCCAGTTGCTCAAACAGCCGGTCGTGGTCGACACCCGCTCGCCCTGGATCTATATCGGCACCCTGGCCGAAGTGCGCGGCGATTGCCTGCTGCTGACCAACGTCGACGTTCACGACAGCGGCGAAACTTCGATTCCCAAGGAGCGCTACGTGCTCGACTCAAGCAAGACCGGCATCCATCCCAACCGCCATTCCGTGTACGTCAACCTGGAATACGTGGTCAGCGTGTCGCTACTGGCCGACGTGATCCGCTTCTAAGGGAAGAGCGGCGTGAAACCGCCATCGCGAAAGCCGAATAATCTCCAGGGTTTAGTTTAGAACTTAAGTCATATTTTTTTTTATTCGACTTTTTTTGACAACTTTTTCAAGCGTTCCACGTCTAATTTTACGAACGACGAAAGGAGCGACCATGAAAAAGCTGCTTTTTTTTATAGTCATCATATTCGTGCTGGCCGGCATGGCCGCGGCCGCCATCGTGGGCGTCCGCCAGAACATCCGCACCCTGGAGCCGGTAAAAGCATCGGCGCCGCCCGTGCTGGACGGTTCGCTGGATGACGAGGTCTGGAAATCGGCGGTCGTGGTCGACGATGTCTGGGTGACCTACAACCCGGTCAACGGCAACGAACTGCCCCAGCGCACCCGGGCCTATCTGGCCTACGACGACAAGAACCTTTACTTCGCCTTCCACTGCTTCGACAGCCAGCCCGACCGGATCAAAACCTCGCTGACCAAGCGCGATGGCATTTTCGAGGACGACTGGGTGGGGCTGTCGATCGATACCGTGGGCGGCAAGAAATACGGCTATGAGCTGTTCGTCAATCCCAGCGGCGTCCAGGGCGACATCTTCCGCACCGGCGACCGCGAGGACGCTTCCACCGATTGGGTATGGCACAGCGCCGGGAAAATCGTTGCCGACGGCTATATCGTCGAGATCTGCCAGCCGCTTAAAAACATCCGTTTCGCCAGCGGCAAGAACATCCGCATGGGCGTGGTCTTCTGGCGCCGCATCAGCCGGCTGGGCATGAGCGGCTCCTGGCCCGAGCTGGTCCCGGGCAAAGGCATCGGCGGATCGCAGGCCGATGTGGCGATCCCAGAACTGTCACGGTCGATGGTTTTGGAAGCCCTGCCTTCTATGACCTACAGTTCCGGCTGGAACCGCACATCGCCTTCTTCCTGGTCCGGCGCCGACCAGACCCGTGACCTGGGCATCGGCATCAAATACGGCATTACATCGTCGATCGTGGCCGAAGCCACGCTGAACCCCGACTTCAGCCAGGTCGAGAGCGATTCGATGCAGGTCACGGTCAACCAGCGCTACCCGGTGTTCTATTCGGAAAAACGCCCCTTTTTCATGGAAGCGGGCAACCTGTTCGACCTGGGCGGGATCGGCGACGGCCTGTCCAATATGTCCATGCCGGTGCATACGCGGCTCATTGTCGACCCGCAATGGGGGCTGCGCCTCACCGGCGAACAGGGCAAGGGCTCCTTCGCCCTGCTGGCTGCGGCCGACCGTTCCCCGGGCAATCCCTGGGACGGCGAGGAGAACCCCTGGCTGGGCCGCAAGGCGACCTTCTGGATCGGCCGCGGCAAGTTCGGGCTGGGCACCAACAACTATGTGGGCGTTCTCTACAGCGGCCGCGAGTTCGGCGAGGAATACAACCGCGCCCTGGCCGCCGATTTCTCCTTCCGTTTCCTCAAGAACCACCAGCTGACCGGCAATTACATCCAGTCGTCCAGCGACCGTCCCGAAGCGGGCGGCAAGACCAGCGGCGGATCGCTGACCGCCGAATACACTTTTTCCACTGACAAGACATTCTTCGCGGTCATGGCCGAAAATATCGATCCCGGTTTCCAGATGGATACGGCCTTTTACCAGCGCAGCGGCATTTCCGCCCTCAGGTTCTACCTGCAGCGGCAATTCGTGCCCAACCCCAAAAAAATCCCCTGGCTCTTCAGCGTTTTCCCCTCAATGTTCGCCGCCTACACCCATGACCGGGTCAGCGGCATGGACGATAAAGAGCTGCAGATGGGAGTGGATGCCAATTTCATCCTCAAGGGCAGCACCGGCGCCAACATCTACCTGGCGCAGGAATGCTGGGCCGGCCAGGCATTCCAACGCACCCTCGGCCAGATGTACGTCAACCTGCAGCCCTTCAAGTGGATCAACCTCCACTCCTGCTTCAGCTTCGGCGACGCCATCTATTACGATCCGCTGAACCCGTTTTTGGGCAACCGCACCCAGTTCCACGCCAACTTCACCCTGCAGCCCACCAAGAACCTGAACCTGTTCGCCGAGCACGTCATCAGCCGCTTCCGCCGCCTGGAAACCGGCGACAAGGTCTACGACCAGGGTATCTGGCGCGGCCGCCTGACCTATCAATTCAGCCCCAAGTTGTTCGTCCGCGGCCTGGTGCAGTACGACAGCTTCGCCAAGCGCGTCCTGGGCGACTTCCTGGCCTCGTTCACCTATATCCCGGGCACGGTGATCTACCTGGGCTACGGTTCGCTCAGCGAGAGCCAGGTCTGGTCGGACAGCCGCTGGCAGCGCGACGTGACCGGCGAAAGATACTACCAGACGCGCCAGAGTTTCTTCTTCAAGGTCAGCTACCGCTACCAGTTCTGACCGCCGAGCCAGGAAACTAAAAAACTTCCCCCGGCGTAGCGGCGATCTCCCTTAGAAGCCCCAGGCAACTCCGGCCTTGAGCTGCCAGGCGGAAAGATCCAAGACAAAATTCTCCGCGGCCTCGGAGTCGTTGAAATAGTTGCCGTAATAGGCTTGGCTGAATTCCCCCCAGAAGCGCTGAACGAGCGCGGTTTGTTTTTGCCAGCGCCCGCTCCAGTTGTTTTCAACCAGGTCCTGGACGGCATTGCTGTCGAGGGCGAGGCTTTGATTGTGGCCCTCCCCCTCGATGGTGCCGGCACGGCGCCAGGCATACCCGGCGGCCAGGAACAGGGACCAGCGCCGGGTGAGCCGGCGCCGGAGTTCGGCGTTCAGCTCGAGCGCCCACCCTACCCCCTTCCCCTTCATCTCCAGCAGATAATGGCTCTCCGACCAGTAGCCGTTGACATATTGGTAGCGGTACCCCGTTTCCACCACGCTGCGGCAGCGGGCCAGCAACGGCCCGGCGCCGAGCGATCCGCCCAGCTGCCAGTTTTTTCCCAGGGGCTCGGCCAGGCGGGCGCCGATCTGGGGGATCCAGGCCGAGACGCCGAGGAAAAAATCGGGATAAACGGCCGTGACTTCCTGGGGGTCGGTCTGGATCAGCCCATAGGAACGGTCGTCGATCTGGTAGCGGATCGATGTACCGGACAGCCGGTTCTGCTTCAGATATTCCAGGCCCAGCCACAGCGAGAAGGAGCGCGAGAGAGCGTACCTCAGCCGCAGTCCGCAGGGAAAGCCGCTGCGGATGCCTTTGAGCCGGTCGTCTCCGGAACGGCTGGCGGAATAGGTGAAGCGGCTCCCGTACGCGTCGTGCAGGTAGTTGTATTGCGCGCTGTAGAAAAAGAGCGGATAGGCATTGTAATAATCGGCCAGGAGATTCAAGTCAACGGGCCGGATGGGTGTGAAACCGCCGAAAACTTCCAGCGTCAGCGGCCGTATTTGCTCGCTTGTATCATCCGCCTGCCCCTCCCGGGGAGGCAGGGCGCCGAGGCCCGAGGCAACGACGAAAAACAGCGCGGCGGCCGGCAGCAACATTTTGCTGTTCATAGGCCGTCCTCCTTTTCGTAATTGTATTTTTCCAGGACCACCGGCGGCGGCGTCAGGTCGACCTGCTGATCCTCCGGCACCGGCATGGCGGCCACTCCGGTCGCGGCGGCGTTGCCGCGGTAGAACCAGTCGCGGAAATCGGCGTTGACATCGATTCCGGAATAATCATGATAATAAGCGGCCAGGTCCATGGTCCTGAACGGCGACCAGGCATGGTCGCGGTAGACCTGGCTCAGGAAACGGGTCATGGCCGCCCGGCCGCCCAGCCGCTGGGCCAGCGTTTCCATGATCTGGCTGCCCTGGTAATAGGCGCGGGTGTCGAAGCCGACGGCGATCGGCGAGCGGCCGCTGACCATGTTCGACTGGTAGCCTTCGTTGATCGGCACCAGGTAAGCGGGATAGCTGCGGTCGTACCACGAGGTGATGGCCTCGTCCCACCAGGAATCGCGATAGGTGGCGGCGACGGCGCTGCAGGCGAAATACATGTGAAACACTTCGTGGCTCATGGCCGGCAACGAGGTGACGCTGCCGCCATAATATTCCATGCCGCCGCCGCTGTTGGTCAGGAAAATGCTCAAGCCGCGCGGCATGGGGAAAGGGGCGATATCGGCCTGCAGCTGCACCAGCCAGGAATCGAGCTCGCTGAAAGCGGCATCGATGGACGCGCCGCCGACAAAAGCCATGATGCGCACCGGGATGCCGGCGATCGACCGTTCGCGGTAGAGCGTATCGGCGGCGGGAACCAAGGCGAACATGATGCCATAAGAAGCGACCTCCCTTTCGCTGTCGAGGGTCCATTCCTGCACAACGGAATTTTCGGTCTTTTGCACCAGCCCCGAACCGAGGCAGCGGTAGGGCGCGCCGCCCTCGACCCGCAGCGTGATCAGGTGACGGATCAGCTCGCGCGGGCTGTTGATGGTGGGGAAGATTTCCTCGTTGCCGACTCCTTGCAAGTCGTTGACCTGAGTGACGAACATCGGGTAGCCGGACGAAAATTGGAGGCGGTAACCGACGGTCAGCAGGTGTTCGCCGTTATCAACGATATCCTGCTGGATCTCTACGGCCGGCTGGGCCGAGCCGGTAAAATGGACGATGCGGATGCCATCAACGGGATTCGGCCAAACCCGGTCATCCAGCTGCAGGTACTGGAGGACCTGGCCGCGGACGGCCGGGTTGAAGTGAACCAGCGGGCGGTTCTGCCCGGGGCGCATGGTGAAGCGGATCCGGCAGGTCCCGTCCACTACGGCGGCGGCAGGATGATAGGTCAGCTCCAGGTTGATTTCCGAAATGTCGATGCGGAACGTGTCGTTCAACAGCGTCCCTTCGTCACTGTAAACGTTGTCGGCCATTTCATCAACATCCAGGCGGGCCGGATCCTCGCGGGACGGCTGGCAACCGGTGCAAAAACCGATCAGGGCCACGCCGACGATCAACAGGGAATGCGGCCATAACCATTTTTCTTTCGTCCTGTTCATCTTTGCCTCACCTCCATGCATCGTATAGACGTAATATTGGGTAAAAATTCCTCCGGGAGAATAGGAAAAAAGTCATTTTTTTTATTTAGTAAAAAAAACCATCCGCTTTCATACTTTCAAACAACTCTTCCAAAACCCCAAGCGGATATCCTATTTGATGAAATTCAAAATTCAGGAGTTACCCATTGAAGTTGCAACTAAATAATCCAATTTTGCTTTTTTTATACAACAAAAATTCGCCGTTTTCGAAACGTCCCCAGAATCTCATATTGCGGAAACAGGAATGATAAAAATAGAATCACTTAGAGGCAGGGCGGCAGGGGCCAGACAAATTACACCGCCCGGCCCCACTGGAGTTTTCAGCCGGCCCAGGGTTTTAAAATGCCTGACATCGTTCTGGGTAGGCAAAGCCGTTTTTTTGAATTCCAAGGGATAAATCACCCCATCCTGAAAAATAATCAAATCGATTTCTTTCTGATCTTTATCGCGATAATAGTAAAATGGTGCCCGGCGGCCGTTATGCCAGTACCCCTTCAATATCTCGGAGAATATCCACGTTTCCAGGATCGCACCCGACATGGCGCCGGCCTCCAGAGTCATGGGGGTCAACCATTCGGTCAGGTAGCTGCAAAGCCCGGTATCCAGGAAATAGAGTTTGGGCCGCTTGACCAGACGCTTGCTGACGTTATGATGATAAGGCTCCAACAGGTAAACAATGCCGGAAGCCAGCAGGATGGAAAGCCAATTTTTTGCGGTGTTCGGAGACACATCCGCATCCCGTGCCAACTCGGCAAGATTGAGCAATTGACCGGTTCGGGCCGCGGTTGCCCGCAGAAAACGGAAGAAGGCGATCTCATCGCCGACTTTGGCCAAATCCCGGATATCCCGCTGCAGGTATGTCTGGACATATGACGAATAAAACAAATCGCGGTCCATGCGCTCGTTCAAAACAACCGCGGGAAACGACCCCTGCCATATTCTCGTATACAATTCCGGCAGCGAAAAAGATTTTCCGTCTTTTACCCGATTCTTGAGCGTTTCCGGTGTCGGCAAAAAGGGATCGCTAAATTTCTTTTTTGCCAGGGATTCTTGCTGCGAAATTCCCATCAGCTGGACCACACCGATGCGGCCGGCCAGGGATTCGGAAACGCCTTTCATCAAATGGAACGGCTGCGAGCCGGTCAACCAGTACAAACCCCGCCCTCCGGACTTGTCCACTTCCATTTTGATATGCGTCAGAATGTCCGGAGCGTATTGAATTTCATCGATTAGGACCGGCGGCGGGAAGCGTTGGATGAACAGTGCCGGTTCGGTCCTGGCCAGTTTTAAAATCAACGGATCATCCAAAGTGACATAGCTTCTCTTCGCTTCGGCCAGGTGCCGCAGCATCGTCGTTTTGCCGACTTGCCTGGCTCCCGTGACCAACAGCACCGGAAATTGTTCGGAAGCCGTTTTGATGAATCGTTCCAAATCGCGTCGGATATACATCGGCCACCCCCGCATCGTCCATAATGCAATCTGATTGCATATTAGACGATTCTTTTGTGCTTGTCAATAGCCTTCGGCCAAAATCAATTTTCTTCGCTTTACCCTGAAAACCTCCGCTCGCATCCATGCCCAGAATCCCAAATTCATTCACACTCGGATTTTTACGCTCTTCTCTTTATTTATTAGTTATCATGTTGACAATTTCTGATATCTATATTATCATTAATACGGAGGAGGAAAATGGAGAACAAAATCATTGCCGGGAATTTACTGCGTTTGCGCAAGGCTAAAAAACTATCCCAGCAGGAAGTGGCTGAAGCCGCCGGCATTTCCCGCGTCGGCTACCGCAAGATCGAAAACAGGGAATCCAAGCCCCGGGTAGATACCCTGAAAGCGATCGCCACCGCTCTCTCTGTGAACATCCGCGAACTTGTCTCCCCTGTCAGGGAATTGTCCCATGTCCGCTTCCGCTCGCAAAAGACCTTCAACAACCGTGAGCAGATCCTGGCCGAGATCGGCGAAAAGTTGGAAAATTATGCCGAATTGGAAAACGTGTTGAATATACAAAATGACAACAAGCTGGCCAGGCTTAAAACTTCTCCCAAAGGTAAAAGGGATCTGCAAGAGATCGCCATGCAAGTCCGGAAACTCTTTAATCTCAAAACCGATGAAACCATTGTCAATATTTGCGGTCTACTGGAAGCCAATGGCATCAAAGTTATTTCGGTACGGAAGTCTTCAACTAACTTTTTTGGACTATCCGTTTCCGCCCAGGACAGAGGTCCAGCTATTATTGTCAACACATGGGAGCGCATTCCGGTCGAGCGTTGGATTTTTACCGCGGCTCATGAACTAGGACATCTGGTGCTACACCTACCGGCATATGATGTCTGCCAAATAGACGAGAACAAAGAAGAAGAAAATGAAGCGAACCTTTTCGCTTCCTACTTCCTAATGCCTCAGGAACTGTTTCAAAGGGAGTGGCAAAACACCTATGGCCTGCCCCTATCCAAGCGAGTTTTAAAAATAAAGCGTATCTTCAAGGTTAGTTATAAAACCGTTCTGTACCGGCTGCATGAAAATATACCCGGAATCAATATATGGAAATTGTTCCAAAACGATTACCGACTACGATTCCATAAAACCTTATCCGCTAAAGAGGAACCGTACGCCCTGGAGGCGGCCGATTATTCAGGATCTGTGTCAGAA